>JAQCDH010000101.1 GCA_027620815.1 Bacillota bacterium
CAGAAATATTTATTGTTGATAAACATATTCAAGTTTCACACAAAGGGTATGTTAATATTTTTCCTTATCAAGAAGCAGTTGTCACTTTAAAGGGATTTAAATATCCGCTACAATCACATCATCTCAAACCTTTTGATAGTTTAGGTATTTCTAATGAACTTGAAGATGAACATGGTGATATCCATGTTGAATCAGGAACTGTAATCGTGATTTTAACTAACAAAAAAAGCGCTTAATGCGCTTTTTTGTTTTATACACGTTCTAATTGCAATTTTTTAAGTGCTCTTGCGGAGATCTTTACTCTTTTAACTGTTCCATCTTCTAAGCGAATACGTACATTTTGTAAGTTTGATTTCCAAGTGTGGCGTGTTGCATTTAGAGCATGAGAACGACGGTTACCTGTTAAGGTTTTTTTACCTGTCACATAACATTCAGCCATTTCAATCACTCCTTTTCCTTGAATACTTTATCATGAACCAACTAAAAAAGCAATGATTTATGCTTATTTTGTCTCGTTGCTTTTTTATAGCGTGCATGATATAATATGAAATATTTATTAATTTATCCTTATACTAAAAATCTAAACGATAAAATAAACACAAGTCCATAAGGAGATTACTATGCCTAACCAAAAAATTAGCGGTAAGCTATTTAAACAAATGGTAACAAATGGCGCGGTTCATCTTAAAAACAACCACAAAGAAATTGATCATTTAAACGTATTTCCAGTTCCAGATGGTGACACAGGTACCAACATGCAAATGACCATGATGGCTGGTATTAAAGAAATCATTAACTCAGAATCCGCATCGATTGTCGATGTTTCTAAAATTTTATCTAGAGGCCTGCTCATGGGTGCTCGTGGTAATTCAGGGGTCATTCTATCCCAATTTTTCCGTGGTGTTTATAGTGAAATCGCAAAAATCGACGAAGCATATGCAACCGTCGAACAATTTATTCAAGCTTTAGTCGGTGGCTATCAAATGGCGTATCGTGCCGTGATGGATCCTGTTGAAGGAACCATTTTAACAGTTGTGCGTGAGTCAGCAGAACGTGTATTAAGAGATAAATCTAAATACGATTCTGTTGAAAAAGTGATGGCTGCTTATTTAAAACAAGCCAATCAAACTTTAAAAGAAACCCCTAATTTACTCCCTGTCTTAAAAGAGGCAGGTGTGGTTGATAGTGGTGGTGCAGGATTCATTAAAATTGTTGAAGGGATGATTATGGCCCTTGAAGGTCAAATGTTATCTGAAGAAGTGCAACAAGAAAATCACGGTGAGTATCATGGCGCTCACAATTTAGGTGATGTTGAAATTACATTTGGTTATTGTACAGAATTTATTATTAAGTTACATGATGAAAAAAACTTTAATCCATCGGATTTAAGAGATCCATTAAATGCAATGGGTGATTCTTTAGTGTTCGTACAAGATGAAGACATTCTTAAAGTTCATATTCATACAGATGAACCAGGAGTCGCAATTACTTTAGGTCAAAAATACGGAGACCTTCAAACATTAAAAGCTGACAACATGAGAATTCAAAATGCGACCATTTTAGGAAAAGAAGCACCTTCAGCACCTAAAAAAACAAATGAAAAGAAACGGTTTTCTATTTTAGCGGTTGCAAGCGGAGAAGGTATTAAAAAAGCATATAAAGATTTAGGAATTGATATCATCATCGATGGTGGTCAAACGATGAATCCTTCTACAGAAAGTTTTGTAAAAGCAATTGAAGCATCAAATGCTGAACATGTCATTATCTTGCCTAATAACAAAAACATCATTTTATCAGCAGAACAAACCATTGATTTATTACCTGATCGTTCGATTTCAGTGATTAAAACAAAAAATATTGGTCAAGGCTACTCAACAATGATTGCATTTGATCCAACGGTATCTTTAGAAGATAATTTAGAAGCAATGACTGAAGTCTCTGACAATATGACTTACGGTGAAATTACATTTGCAGTAAGAGATACCGAAATTAAAGGTGTTAAAATTAACAATGGTGATTTTATGGCCATCGCAAAAGGTCAAATCATCGCCGCAGAAAAAACTAAATATGAAGCAGCACAACGCTTATTAGAGAATCTCATTGATGCATCTAGAGAAATCATCACCATCTTTTATGGAAAAGATCATGATGAAGATGAACTTGATCAAATTGTAGGATATGCTAAAAAATGTCATCCAGATATCGAAGTTGAAACGATAGAAGGAAATCAAGACATTTACACATATATATTTGCCGTCGAATGATATAATAAGGGTGCTAAAAAAATAGCACCTTTTTTAATGCGGATGTGGTGGAATGGTAGACACGCATGCTTGAGGGGCATGTGGCAGTAATGCCGTGTGAGTTCAAATCTCATCTTCCGCACCAAAAAATGATTTTAAAAGACATTCATTTGAATGTCTTTTTTTATGTTAAAATGAAACCAAAGTAAAAGAGGTAATATCACATGCTTTTAACCAAATTAAGATTATTTTTACCATCATTAGATTATCAAGTATCCATT
>JAQCDH010000014.1 GCA_027620815.1 Bacillota bacterium
TAAGGCATCTCTCCTAAGTATAAAAGATATGTTAAAGCTGTTAAAACCAGTGCCTTATCAGCGATAGGATCAAAGAATTTACCAAAAATCGTAATCGTATTGGTCTTTCGTGCGATATAACCATCTAAATAATCAGTGAAAGCAGACAAGAAAAATAATATCGAAATGATGAATTGCTCAATACTTAATCCAAGAAATCCAATTGGATCATCTAATGGTTGAATATAGACAATGATTACCATGATTGGTATAATCACAAATCTTGATAGTGTTAATTTGTTTGCTAAGTTCATTTTAAGTACCTCATAACATTCATATTTTACCATAAAAAAGTTTTTGTTGTTGCTTTTTTGGTCTTGTTTTGATAGAATAATATCGCGTAAATTGGAGGTGAAACAATGGCAAACATTAAACAACAAATCAAACGTAATAAAACGAACGAAAAGAGACGTCTATTCAATGCATCTTATAAATCATCAGTTCGTACTGCAATCAAAGCCGTTGAGCGTGCGGTAGAAAGTAAAGATGCCGACGCTGCTAAAACTACCTTAGCTTTCGCAAGTAAAAAGCTAGACAAGGGTCAAGCAAAGGGTATCTTTCACAAAAACTTCGTTGCTCGTAACAAATCACAGTTAGCAACACTCGTTAATGGTGTAAAATAAAAGAATGGCATCCATTCTTTTTTTTATAGCTTAGATACAAGCATTAAATCTTTCATCCCACTTCTTTGTGGTAAATATTTTACATGTGGTAACTTTAAACCAAAATATGTTCTAAATGGTGGATAGCCAATAATATTTTGATACGTATCAATGATGTGCGCATTTTCTGTGTGCATTTTTTTTAATACTTCAAATGTCGCAATCACATCATCTAATGCGCGGTGGGTATTTGGCGTCGTGACTTGATAATAATCAACTGCATCTGAAAGTTTATGAGATGTGGTACTTAAATCTCTAAAAATTGTTAAGACATCAAGAATGTCATTGTTAATACGATATTCACTTTTTACATATTTTTTAATAAGCGTTTCATAAAAACTCAAATCAAACATGACATTATATCCACAAATTACAGCCTCTTCGGGAATAAATTGAAATAATTGTTGAGCTGCATCAACTCTTGGTATCCCTTGAGTTTGAAGCATACCATCTGTAATATGTGTAATTTCGATAATTTTTTGAGGTAGTGGTTGATCTCTTTTAATAAATGCTTGATAGGTATCAATAATCTCAAAATTTGAGGTCGAAAATAAAAGTGCACCGATTTCTATAATGTCATCTTCACGACCCTTGAAACCTGTTGTTTCAAAATCAATGATGGCGATTATCTGTTGTTTCATTTTGACCTCCTATCAAAAATAAATAGACACCTAGTGTTTTATCTATTTGACCTGATTTTATTTTAAAATCTAAAATATTGATGGCATCTATCGCTTTTTCGATGTCTTTCGTTTCAAGTGATTTTGATTCTTTAATTAAATAATATGCTTTACCATTTGAAACATTCAACTTTTCTGATATTTGCCTTTGATCTAACCCTACTTTTAAATAACGTTTTACATCTTCGATTTCAATTAGTTTTCGACTTATCATAGATAGAATGCTTAAAGGATCTTCTTGACTAACCAGTAAGTCTTCAAAAAGTGATAAGGATTGTTTAATGTCACCTTGTATGTAACTAGTAACGATATCAAAGATATTATCTTCAATTGGAGCAGGCACCATCATTAAAATATCTTCTTTCAAAATCACTTTTTGTTGTATCTTATACGTTTTTAAAATCGCTAAATAAGAATACATGGTTTCTTCTTGATTTTTTAATCGGTCTAGGAAAAATTGTTGCGTAGAAAAATCCATACTAAAGCCATCTTCTAACAAATTTGATTGAATGTATGATGACATGTCTTGAGTATTCATTTGGCTTGTTTTTTGAATATCAACATACAAATTAAATGCTTTTTTTAACTCTGGATGATCTGGCGCTTTTTCTATTTGTATACATAAAATTAAATCTTCATCACTTCTTTGTAAAACTTGAATGAATTTTTCTCGATGATTGTCTTCTTCTAAAATTTCTTCTAAATGAAACAGAAGCATGATTTTTGCATCAAAAAATAATGATGGTGTAATCATAGCTTCATACACATCTGAAAATGAACTCTCTTTACAATCAAACTGGATGAGATCGTACGTATCGTTTTTAATTGTGTCGATATGTTTTTGAATTTGTATTTGTAAATGTTGATTATTTGGACTTATCCAAACATAATTTTTTATTATCATATAAAGATTATACCAAATTTATGGTGGATAGGTTTCCCATTTTATTTCTCCTTGATGAATGGTCATTTGAATGCTACCATCTAATGATGTTATGAAATACTTTATGTGAAAAACTTTCAATTGATTGATGACTTCTTGATGTGGCATACCGTATCGATTATTAATCGATGTACTAATGATCCCGAATTCAGGATTTAATGCATAAAGTAATTCTGATGAGGTTGATGTTTTTGAACCATGATGTCCTACTTTTAATACATCGATATCTTTATTGATATATGTTATAAGTTGCTTTTCTCTTTCTTTTGAAGCATCTCCAGTAAATAATATTAAAATCATGGAATTTTACTTAAAAAAAATTACCGTTTCGCAACGATAATTTTTTTATTCGGATCAATGGATGAGATTTGTATGACTTCAAAATCTAAGTCTTTGAAATACTGATAAAAATCAATGTGAAGATGCATGTATTGAGTGAGTTCTATCGATGTATCATCAAATTGAATGCGATGATATATTTCATCTTGATAGATGTTTCTTTCCCATGTGTAATGAACTGGTTTTTCATGGACTTCCCTAACCTTGGATAAAGGCTTTATAAAATAATCGAATACAATCATTCCATGTTCATCGAGCGCATCTACTGCATGCGATAATACAATTATTGGATCTTTTGAAAAATGAATGACGTCCATTGATAAAATGATGATATCTGCATAATATGGAAAGGGTTGATGCATATCATGTATTTTAAAATGAATTTTTGGATGCTTAGTTTTTGCATAAGATATCATTTGTACATCATGATCTATTCCGTATAAATATTGAGAATTATGGTCTAACATTGAAAGTAATTTCCCAGTTCCACATCCTACATCTAAAAGACGCGTATTTTCATCCAAATAAGGTTTTATGATTTCTATGTACTGATCATAAATTTCTTTTTTTATCGAAAAATCATAAATCTTTTGAAATGTCATCTACCGTATATTCCATGAGTCTTTGGTCAAATTGATAAAATTGTCTTGATGGTTCATTAAAAATATGTACAATCACATCAAAACAGTCCATGAGTAACCATGATCCTCCTTTACCTTCTGAGTGTTTGATTTCTTTGTCACCAAGTGCTTTTTTTATATAATTGATTGCGGCATTTGATTGTCTGTCGTTTGCTGTTGCAACAATAAAATAATCATAAAAAGGTGACACACTTTTTAAATTAAATACTTTAATATCTTTTGCTTTGACGTTTTCTAATTGATCAATAATTGTTTTAATTTTAGATGACATGATTTTCCTCTATATTTTTTTTTGCTTTTTTAAACCAAGGATGAATCTTTTGATTTTCTTTCAAATGCATTTGATATTTTAATTCAAATGCCATCTTGTATGCTGCTTCTACGTTTTTGAGTGCAACATTGAATATCAACGTTGTGTCATGATGTTTACGACTTGGTTCACAAACATCAGAAATAATAAGTAACTTTGCATAAATGTCTAAATCATCATGCCCTGTACAATGATAGATTAATGCATCTAATATGGATTGATCTTCGATGTTATATTTTTCTTTTGCGATATAACATGCTGACAATGCATGTAAATAGTATGAATAATCTTCAAAAATAGTTAGATACCTAGGATTTGAATGACTTAGGTGCCAATCATCATCTTCTTTTTTTGTAATATCATGTAAATACGCAATAATAAGCGATTTTGTAACGTTCAAATGATGTTGTTTTGAAAATGTCTCCATGCAAGAAGCGACACCTTGAATGTGTAAAAGTCTTTTTGGATGTGATTTCATGACATGATTCACATCATGAATCACATTACTTAAAGTCTTTAAATAATCCATGAATTTCTCTTCCGTATGCGATTAGCGAATCATTTAAAAGTTTAGGATATTTTTTACTCATCTTCTTTAATAACATACGTTCGATTTTTCGATTTGTTCTTGTAAAAAAATGATCAGAACGTTGTTTGAGAGGTTTCACTAAAATAGAAGTTATATTCATTCTTGCTGCTCCAAATATATCTGTCATCAATTGATCACCAATAAATATAGACGTATTGACTTGAGCAGAAGCTTTTTTAAGTGCTCTTTTGTATCCTGATTTAAATGGTTTTTTAGCACTATGAATAAAATTATATCCTGCTTTAATGCATGCGTGTGAAACTCTTTTGTAGCCACTATTTGAAACAATAACAACTTTGAAATCTTTTTTTAATTGTTCTAAAAATAACAAGTTTTCAGTAGAAATTATTTTTTCATCATAACTCATAACCGTATTATCAAGGTCAAAAAACAAGGTTTTTATACCTTGCTTCTTAAAATCATCATACGGAATATCTTGAAATGATTGTACGTATAATTGAGGTTTGAGATATGGAATAATTGCCATTATTCAATCGTTAAAATTTCAATCGTTGAAACTTTATTTGTCTCTGATTTAAATGTAATGATATCTCCAATTTCATGACCTTTAAGTGCTTTACCTATGGGAGACTCAATTGATATTTTATTGAGTTTAGGATCGACTTCGATACTAGAAATAAAATAAAATTCCTTGTCTTTTCCAGTGTCTTTAAATTGAATCTTAACTTTTTTACCAATATTAACAACATCTTCATTACTTGTTTTAATAATTTTTGAATACTTTAAGATGTTTTCAATCTCAGTGATTCTTGATTCGATACGAGCTTGTTCTGTTCTTGCAGCATCATAATCTGCATTTTCAGATAAATCGCCTTGTGCTCGCGCTTCTTTTAAAGCATCTAAATTTTCTTGTCTTTTTACATCAACAAGTTCTTTAAGTTCTTCTTTTAAATGATCATAACCTTCTTGGGTTAATTGGTAAACAGGTTTTATAGCCATAATATCCTCCTAAAATCCTTCTCTACTATTATAACGTAAAATGTGTGGGAATCGTTAATGTTTTGAGCCATTTTGATAATTCTTTATCATTAGAACATAATTGATGTTGCAAGTCATAAAATGATTTTTGATGATGAAACTCTTTCGTATGGGCATATTCATGCATAATGACATAATCGATGAGTTTAGGATCAAGCATATATAAATAACTATTCAGTGTGATTTTGTTTTTTAAACGATGATAACTGCCATATTTTGATTGTATATACTTAATTTCAATGTTTACAGGCTTTAAACCATGTTTGATGATGTGTGCTTGAATCTCATGTTGAATCAATTCAAGGTACTTTTGAAATTCCAATTTTAAAAATAACTTAAATCCAACATCAAAACTAGTTGGATGAGCGATTTTTAATTGATTGTGATGGATTTCATAATGAAACTCACTTTGTTTGTAATCAATCGTAATCGCTTTTCCTAACAATGTATATTGAATGTCATGAAGTTTTTGATAGGTTTGCAATAACCTACGTTCATTTTCGGTGACATATTGTTGTATGAGTTGATGTGAAAGTAGTTTAGGTACAGTTATGTGACATCCTGTATTTCTCATGCGAACATACATATGTTTGTTTTTTTTACGATAAATATATACTGGCATGTCCTTGTGTATGTACATCATAGGTCTTGTCACCATTTTTGAAGTGTTGATTCAATGATTGAATGCATTTCAATATATCGTTCATGATCTTGATAGCTTGTACTTAAGCCATCACCATAGGATAAGATTTGTGATTGAAAATTTGGATGTACTGATAAAAAAAGTTTAAACTTTTCAATCTTTTTTAAAAGTTGTCTTGTTGGTCGTTTTACTTTTAAAGGATCTAAATGATGGAAAAAAATATTATCAACAATCATTAATCCTTTTGGATTTAAATAGTGTTGATACTTTTCAAAAAATGGAATATATTGGCTTTTTGCAGCATCAATAAAAATTAAATCAAAAAGATTTTCCTTTAATATGTGCGTTAATGCATCATCAAAAATTAAGTGAATTTTATGTTGATATTCAGAGTTTTTTACAAAATCTTCAGCAATTGAGTATCTTAATGCATTTCTTTCAATTGTCCAAACCTCTGATCCACAGCTTGCCATCACATGAGCACTGTATGACGTTGCTGTACCTATTTCAAGTACTTTTTTAACATCATACGTTTCAATTAAAATTTTTAATACCTTGGCAACTTCATCTTGAATGATTGGAATTTGATTTGCAATTGCGTGATCTTTAATCTTCTGTATCGTCTTCGTCTTCGTCGTCTTCTTCATCTAATTCTTGTTGATATGATTCTAATGCATCTTCTAATTGTTCCCACACATAATCATCTTCGATGTCTTTAAATGTTCCTTCTCCTTCTTTAGAGGGATTAGGAATATATTCAGCTGCACTGACTTCATCTGAATCTGGAACGGTAAAAATAACATAAGAACGGTCTTCTATGTCCATTGTAAAAATGATTTCACAAAGTTGTTCATTGCCTTTTTCATCCGTAATAATTAATTGCTTATCTTCCATGTTGATTCTCCTTATAATTTAAATAATTTTGTAAGATGATGAGTGCTGCTTGAGTATCTTTTTGAGCTTTTTTTTCCTGATGAGATAAACGAAACATACGCATTGAATCCATTGCTGATTTCGTAGACAAACGTTCATCCCATAAAATCACGTCGACATCTTTAAGTTTTTCTTGGAATTGAATGGTTAATTGAGCACGATCGCCCATATCATTATTCATGTGTTTAGGTAATCCAAGAATCACATGTGTGACAGAATATTCTTTAATTAATTGATTTAAATATTGAATTGCCATGTCATAAACATGCTCTTTAAACCGATATGTTTCGAGTGGTGAAGCAATAATTCCAGAATGGCTTATTGCGATGCCAAGCGTTTTACTACCTAAATCTAATCCGAGATACACACTCATAATTTCAGTGCCTTAATCGCATCATCAATCAAATCGGGTCTTGTTGTACCACCTTGCGCAAAATGATCTTGTCCGCCACCTGAACCTTCCGTCATAGAAGCGATTTTTTTAACAAGGACAGAAGCAAGTTTATTTGAAGATTTAATCACATATGACGCTTTCTCATCTTCTTTATTAATTAAAATTAAAGTTCCTGATTGAAGGTGATCAAATAATTGATCAACAAGTACTTTTAGAAGTTTTTTCTCAATGTGTTCTACTTGAATCACAGAGATGTCTTGATTCTTTTCAAAACTAGAAACATCAACTAAAGAAAGAACATTTTGTTGGTCTTTCTCGACTTTTGATTTTTCTAACTCTTTAACATTTTTTCTAACTGTCTCTAAATAGTGTCGGTAAGTGATGATATCTTCATATGATCCTTTTATCGTTGGATAGTTCAACTTAAAATCATAATTTTCTTGATCTATTTTATCTTGTATTGCTTTTAGTTCAATCAAAAATGGATTAAGCTGGATTTGCATTTGAGCAATTACTTGATCACCACTTATCCCTTCCATTCTAAAAATTCCTGATCCAATTGAGCTCAATGATGTGATTGTAAAATTTATAATCGATTCCGTGTTTTTAACATGAGTTCCGCCACACAACTCTATAGACCATCCCATATCAACAACGCGAACTTGATCACCATATTTTTCCCCAAAAAGCGCCATTGCTCCTTTTTGTTTAGCATCCTCTAAAGTGGTTTCATAAATATTAACATCTAAAGGATTCGTTTGTATATAAGTGTTCACTAATGTTTCTAGTTTTAAAATTGTTTCATCATTCATGGATTCATAATGATTAAAATCAAATCGACAACTTTTTGCATTGACTTGTTGACCTTGTTGTATCGCATGATCTCCTAGTACTTCTTTAAGTGCTTGGTGAAATAAATGCGCTGAACTGTGATTTCTTTCTGTTTGAAGTCTTAGTTTTTCATCTACGATGGCTAGAACTTGGTCTCCCACTTGAAATGAATCTATCTCACACACATGCAAGAACTGACCATTAGGAAGTTTTTTAACGTGTTTTATTTCTATCCCATTGATAAGTCCACTGTCGGATAGTTGTCCACCACTTTCCGCATAAAAAGGTGTATTCTCTAAGACAATACCTTCTTCAAAAACGCCTATTACAACTGTTTCCACTTTTAGTTGATCGTAACCTACAAACGTAGATGCTTCAAAGAAATTTAAATACGCATCATCTTGTTGATGCATACCTGAAGATTGTTTCATGGCTTGTCTTGATCTGTCTTTTTGAATTTTTAATGCTTCTAAAAATTCTTCTTTATTTACTGTAAAGCCTTTTTCTAATACATATTCTTCTGTGAGTTCAAAAGGGAAACCAAACGTATCATACAGCTTAAATGCCACCTCACCAGATAATATTTGACCTTGAATATGTTTTAATTCATGCTCTAATAGTAATTCACCGTCAGAGATCGTTTCAAAAAATTTCGTTTCTTCTTGAAACACGATTTTTGTAACAATGTCTAATCTATCATTTAAATATGGATAAAAGGATTGCATCATGTTAATAACGGTAGGAATCAGTACATGTAAAAAGGGATGATTCAAATTAAGTTTCAAACCATATTTTATCGCTCTTCTTAATAACCGTCTTAAAACATAACCTCTGCCTTCATTAGATAAAATCGCACCATCAGCGATTGCAAAAGTAAGTGCTTTAATGTGATCAGCGATGACTTTAAATGCCATTTGTCCATCATAGTTGATACCTGATAATGCTTCGATGTGTTGAATGATAGGTAAAAATAAATCTGTCTCAAAGTTCGTTTTTGTACCTTGCAAGATACAGGCAAAACGCTCTAAGCCAGCGCCAGTATCAATATTTTTCTGAGGTAGTAAAGGATATTCATCACGAGAAAGTCCTTCTGAAGAATTAAATTGTGAAAAAACAACATTCCAAATTTCAATAAATCTTTCATTTTCGATATCTTCAGCAATTAATTCTTTGCCTCTTATATCATAGGAGGATCCACGATCATAAAATATTTCTGTATCTGGTCCACATGGTCCTGGGCCTATTTCCCAAAAATTACCTTCTACTGGAATAAGATGTTCAGGATCGATACCAAGTTCAATCCATGTCTCATATGCAACAACATCATCAGGATAATAAGTCATATAAAGTAACTCTTTTTGCATATTAAAATATGCTTCTGATATTAAGATTTCATATGCAAACTTAATCGCATCTTTCTTAAAGTAATCACCAATAGAAAAATTACCAAGCATTTCAAAAAAAGTATGATGTCTTGCCGTTTTTCCTACATTATCAATATCATTCGTTCGTATACATTTTTGAATATTTGCCAGTCTGGGTTGACTTGGTTTTTCTCTTCCATCAAAGTATTTTTTTAATGGCGCAACCCCTGCATTGATCCATAATAATGATTTGTCGTTTTGGGGTATAAGACTAGAAGAAGGCTCAATTAAATGTCCTTTATCTTTAAAAAAACGTAACCAAGTTTCTCTAATTTCTTGGGCTGAAAAAAACCTCATGTTTCACCTCAATTATCAACATATATTGTATCATATTTTAGTTTCATATCGCATCTTAACATGTAAAATTCCTTCTTCTATGTAAGGTTCTGATACGACTTTAAAACCAAACTTTTCATAATAGTGAATTAAATATGCCTGAGCTGAAATCATGAAATTTTCTTTATATGTAAATAATATTGTTTTTAATATTTCTGTTGCATATCCTTTATTTCTATGTGTGATATGTGTTGCAACTCGTCCAATGGACATGTGATCTTGATAGCGCTGATCTTTTTTTAACACACGCGCATATGAAACGATGTCATCATTAACAACATGATCTGCTTGTAAGTCATCATAATCGGTATCGACATACACAATGTTTTGTTCCTCTACAAAAACTTTAAGACGTAAATGCATAATGTTATACAGCATGCGTGGTGAAAGTTCATCAAAAGATTTTACAACAATCATCTTTTAACCTCTTTTATGTATTTTCTTTAAACGTAGATTCAAATCTTTTGTTTGTAAATCATGGCGTTTATCATATAATTTTTTTCCTTTAGCTAAAGCAATTTCCACTTTAGCAAGGCCCTCTTTTAAATACATCCTTAAAGGAATAATGGTTAACCCTTGAAGTTTCTTTTTTGATTCAAGTTTATTAATTTCATGTTTGTTTAGTAATAATTTTCTTCTTCTAGTTTCATCATGATTAAATAAAGATGAAAAAGCATATGTTGAAATATGCATATTAATAATAAATGCTTCTCCATCTTTTACTAAAACATAAGCATCTGCTAAATTCACTTTTTTCAAACGGACAGATTTAATTTCTGAACCTTTTAAAGCAATACCGGCTTCAAATGTTTCTTCGATGAAATATTCAAACCTTGCCTTTTTGTTTTGTACGATGAGCTCCATGATGGCTCCTTCTTTTTACTTGATTCATAATTCTAAAGTCAATGTGTCTTTTAATAATATCGACTGAAATTAATTCAACTTCTACGCGATCTCCAAGTCGATATAATAAGCCTCTTCTATCAGAATACGATACAGTATGTTCATGATAAATAACATGTTGTTTAAATGTTTTTAAAGATACAAAACCTTCAATTCCACTATCTAGTCTGACAAACATTCCTCTGGAAAGCGTTGCAATCACAACACCAGAAAACGTTTTATTCACTTTATCGACCATATATTCACAACTTTTTAACTGATTCACATCTCTTTCCAATGATAACGCCATGCGTTCTTGAACAGACGTTTGTTTTGCAATATCAGTGAGATCAAGTTTTTCAATCTCGTGATCTTTTAAAATAAACATATGTATGAGTCTATGTATGATTAAATCTGGATAACGTCTTATTGGAGATGTGAAGTGTGTATAGTAAGTTGCCCCAAGTCCAAAATGTCCACTTACTTGAGACTCATATTTTGCTTTTTGCATCGCACGCAAAATAATCATATGAATCAAATCTTTTTGAGGATGCGTTTCCGTTTTCTCAATGATTTTTTGTATGAAATGAGCATCTTGATTCGATTGATGAGGAGTTGAAACACCAAGTTGCGTTAATATATGAAGTGCTTTTTGTAATTTACCAATATCTGGAACATCGTGTGTACGGTAAAGTGATGCGATATGATGATCGTTAAAGTGTTTTGCTACAGTTTCATTAGCAAGTAACATTAAAGATTCAATCAATTTTTCGGCGTCATCTTGTTTACGAAGAGACACACTTTTAATTTGATGATTTTCGATATGAAACTTCATTTCTTCTGTATGAAAATTCATTTCACCACGTTGATAACGAATCTTTGATAATCCTTTTGAAACCTCATTGAGTTGAAATAGCATGTCTTGAAGTTCTCGGTTTTTATGATTTTTATTTCCTTGTAAAATCAAATTGACTTCATCATACGTTAAACGGTATTTAGACATAATCACAGATGAATGGAACGCATGAGAGATGACTTTATAATTTACATCTAGCTGCATCAAAATACTTAATGTTTTTTTAGGTTCCAAAGGATTGAGTGAACATAAATCATTAGATAAATATTCAGGCAACATTGGTATCACTCGATCTGCTAAATACACAGAAGTTGTTTTTGAAAAAGCTTGTTGATCAATCTTATCATTTGGTTTAATGTAATGAGATACATCAGCGATATGAACGCCAATTTCATAGCCACTATTTGTCTTTTTTAAGTGAATGGCATCATCTAAATCTTTAGCATCTGCACCGTCAATGGTAATAATTAATGCATCTTCAAAATCGATTTGATCAAAAGTTTCTTTTTTAATTTTCTTTAAAGAGTCATAGACATCTTTACTAAATGCTTGTGGCCACTGATAACTTGATACAATCTTTTTTGTTTCAATATCAGGATCGTGCTCATGACCAATAATATGATCAACATGTCCATGGATATTTAACCCATCGATAGAATCAATAAGAATCGCAACTAAATGACCTTCCACAAGTGGTACATCATAAGTGATATGCAATAACTGTTGAATGTCGATGAGTGGTTCAAAATAAATCATATCTTTTTGTTTGTGGCAACGACATAAAAGGAGTGTCATCGCTCGGCTAATGATATGAATGACTTTAGATTGATACCCTGTATCATCAACAATTACAAAATCATCTTGCATGGCACCATTCAAGAATTTTTTATCTATATAAATATCATCTTCGGGTTGTCTTAAAAAACCAAATTCTTTTTTGATATCCATTGTACCAATAGAGTATTGTTTTTTTAAACAAATCTTTTTCCCATTGATATGTATATATTCACTTGATTTTGCTAGTTTTAAGATCGATTCATCATCAACTTCAATACAATGTTGATACCCGTCATATAGTGCTTGATAAAGTTCTTTAATATCCATTATTTATTAAAAAGGTAAGAGTGTTATCTCTCACCTTATCCTTTTACTTTAAATTGTAAAATGCGTTTAAACCTAAGTAAGTTCCTGTTGACTCTAATTGATCTTCAATACGAATAAGTTGGTTGTATTTTGCAATACGGTCTGTACGTGACGCACTACCGGTTTTAATTTGACCGGCATTGGTTGCGACTGCAATATCAGCAATGGTTGTATCTTCTGATTCGCCACTACGATGTGAGATTACTGCAGTATATCCAGCTCTTTTCGCCATTTCAATCGCTTCAAATGTTTCAGTAAGCGTACCAATTTGGTTGACTTTAACTAAAATTGAGTTACCAACATTTGACTTAATACCTTGGCTTAAGCGTTTTGTATTCGTGACAAATAAATCATCTCCGACAAGTTGTACATGTTTTCCAAGAGTTTTTGTTAGATATGCCCAACCTTCCCAGTCATTTTCATCAAGTCCATCTTCGATTGAAATAATTGGGTATTTTTTAACAAGTCCAGCATAGAAATCAGATAATTCTTTAGACGTAAATGATTTACCGCCTTCTCCAGCAAGTACATATGTTTTCGTTTCTTTGTTATAAAACTCTGAAGACGCAACATCCATTCCTAAATAAATATCAGAACCAGCTTTGTATCCAGCTTTTTTAATTGCTTCCATAATCACTTGTAATGCTTCTTCGTTTGATCCTAAGTTAGGTGCAAACCCACCTTCATCACCAACTCCAGTATTATAACCTTTTGATTGTAATACTTTTTTTAAGTTATGAAAGACTTCAGCACCCATACGAATCGCTTCTTTAAATGATGGTGCCCCTACAGGTAAAATCATAAATTCTTGGAAGTCAACATTGTTATCAGCATGTGATCCACCATTAATGATATTCATCATTGGTACTGGTAATTGACGTGCATTAAATCCACCTAAATAGGTATATAATTCAACACCCAAGAAATCAGCTGCTGCTCTAGCAACTGCCATAGAAACACCTAAAATTGCGTTTGCACCTAATTTTGATTTATTTGGTGTACCATCAAGTTCAATCATCGCTTGATCAATACCAACTTGGTTTGTAACATCATAACCAATAAGTTCTGGTGCGATGACTTCGTTGACATTGTCTACTGCTTTTAAAACACCTTTACCTAAATAACGCGCTTTATCTCCATCACGTAATTCAACTGCTTCGTGTTCTCCAGTAGATGCACCACTTGGAACAATCGCGCGTCCAAATGCGCCAGACTCCGTATAAACTTCAACTTCAACAGTTGGATTACCACGTGAATCTAATACTTCTCTTGCATAAATATCTGTAATAAATGGCATATTTTTTCTCCTTTATCTTTAACCTTTATTATTATACATGTTTTTAT
Source organism: Bacillota bacterium (assembly GCA_027620815.1). Taxonomy (GTDB): domain Bacteria; phylum Bacillota_I; class Bacilli_A; order Acholeplasmatales; family Acholeplasmataceae; genus UBA8290. The sequence goes on from JAQCDH010000014.1 coordinate 13,989, forward strand.
GTGAATTTTAAATACATACGAATCAATATTCTATATATTTTAATCTTGGCCAAATCAGTAAGAAAATAAGCATCACGCTTAATCCTTTTACGATATTAAACGGTGTATATGAAATGATG
>JAQCDH010000015.1 GCA_027620815.1 Bacillota bacterium
ATAATATTAATTATTTTAAGGAATGAATATGAAAAAAGCACATTTTATATTCATAAGAATAAAGATTCATGATGAACCTGGTATTTCTTTATTCTTAAAACTATTATTTTTATTACCATTTCCACTAATTTTTATAAGAATTCTAATAAGTTTAGCACCTAAAAAAGCATTAAAAGAAGTTCCAATTCCAAAAAAAGATTTAAAAGAATTACTTACTTCAAAAGGTATCCTTATCGATATTAAAACAAATGATGGCGATAAAATTTATATCAAAACAATATAGGAGAATTTATGAAAACATTTAAAGTTCCACTTCAATGTCCTGTGTGTCAACAAGATATGACCATAGAAAAAGTGTCATGTCATCACTGTCATACATCTATTGAAGGTCATTACCATGTTTCAAAGATTAATTATTTACCTGCTGAAACACAATATTTCATTGAAATCTTTTTAAAAAATCGTGGAAACATTAAAGCAGTAGAAAAAGAACTAAACGTCAGTTATCCAACAGTTAAAAAGTATTTAGATGATACCATTCTAAGATTAGGATATCAACTTGATGTTGAGTTTGAATTAGATACTACAAAAGATGAAGAAGATCCCATCACACTTTTAAAACAAGGTAAAATCACTGCTGAAGAAGCAACAAAAAGATTAAAAAAGAAAGGGCGACTATAACATGAGCCAATCAAGAAAAGATATTCTCGATTTATTGAAAGAAGGAATAATCACAGCGGGAGAAGCAGAAATGCTACTTGATGCATTAAGTTCAGAAAGACCAACAACACAAGATGCAGTGGTGATTCCTAAAAAAACAGGGCGTAAAATGCTTTTTGTATTAATTAAGTCTAAAGATGGAGATGATGTCAAAATTCAAGTTCCAATTGAGTTCGCAAAATTTATGAAATTTGCAAAATTAGACCCAAAACTTCAAGAACAAAACATTGACTTTGAAGAACTCATTAAACTCGTTGAAGATGGCATGGAAGGCGATCTCGTCAATATCAGAACTGCTGATGGAGATATCGTAAGAATTGTAGTACAATAAAACATAAGATAAGGAAGTCACCATGTTATTTTCTAAACATTTCTTCAAATATTATTTAAAATATATCATCCCCTATGCCATTGGCATTGGGGTTTTAATCGCCATTGATTTTGTTCAATTATACATACCAGAATACATTGGGAATATCATTGATGAATTAAGAGGGAATCAAGATGTTTCTTATATGCAGGGCTTACTCTTACAAATTGGATTACTTGCTATTGGAATCACATTAGGAAGATTTGTTTGGCGCTTTACAATTTTTGGAGCATCACGTCGCATTCAATTTGATTTAATGAATACGATGTTCAATCATGCGACTAACCTCCAACAATCGTTTTATTCTGAAGAAAAAGTTGGTGGCATGATGGCATATTACACCAATGATTTAGAAACGATAAGAAATGCCTATGGCCCGGGAATATTAATGCTTGTAGACGGATTGGCACTTGGGACATTCGCAGTCATTCGTATGGTACGACTCAATGCAACCATGACCTTGTATGCTGGCATACCGATGTTATTAATGTTGATTTTTTTAGTGTTTATTTTAAGAAAATTTCAAAAACTATTTAAAACGAGACAAGCTTCATTTGAGGCATTAAGTGATTTTACGCAAGAAAATTTTTCTGGAATGTCAGTCATTCGTGCATATGTTAAAGAATTTCAACAAAAAGCAACCTTTCAAATCAAGAGTTCTGACCTTTATGAAAAAACAATTGGATTTGTAAAATACTTTGTTGTGTTTCAAATCATTATTGGAATCACAATCAATATCACGATTTTATTTATCGTGATTTATGGTAGCTCAACTGTGATACAAACCAACAATTTAACGATTGGTGAACTTACCTCTTATATTGCTTATTTCTTTACATTGATTTGGCCAATTATGGCACTTGCTCAGTTTTTTAGTATTCAATCTCAAGCAAAAGCAAGTGCTGAGCGAATTAGTGAATATTTAGATACTGAGGTCGAAGTTAAAGATCAAGAAGATGCATTAGACATTGAACTTACAGGACATATTGAACTTAAAAAATTAACGTTTCAATATCCAGATGGAGATAAACCTGTACTCAAAGACATTAGTTTTGACATTAAAAAAGGTGAAATGGTAGGGATTTTAGGACGTACTGGAAGTGGTAAAAGTTCTTTAGTCGATTTATTTTTAAGAACGTATAACATCGATAAACATATGTTTTTTATTGATGGCTATGACGTGATGGATTTAAAAATCAATCGCGTAAGAGATTTAATGGGGTATGTGCCTCAAGATAACTTCTTATTTTCTGAAACCATTTTAGACAATATTTTATTTGCTTTTGATGAAAAAGATGAAGTAATCGCAGAAAAAGCAGCAAAATTATCAGATGTTCATGATAATATTAGTGAATTTAAAGATCAGTATGAAACTATGTTAGGTGAACGTGGTGTGACAGTATCTGGAGGTCAAAAACAACGTTTAAGTATCGCAAGAGCGATCGCCAAAGATCCTGAAATTTTAATTTTAGATGATTCGGTATCGGCAGTGGATACGAAAACTGAAGAAGCGATTATTTCTAATTTATTTAAGATAAGAAAAAATAAAACAACTATTTTTATCGCCCACCGTATTTCAACAGTAAAACGCATGGATAAAATCATCTTACTTGATCAAGGCGAACTTGTTGGTATTGGAAATCATGAATCCTTACTTAAAACTTCACCACTCTATCAAGACATGGTGAAACGTCAACAACTAGAAATTATGGTAGAAAGTGAGGATGCATCATGAAAGATTTTAAAGAATATACAAGAGAAAAACCTGACAAAGAAATACTTTCACGCCTCATTTCTTATATTAAACCGCATAAAAAAAGATTTATCCTTGTTTTAGTGATGATGTTGGTTTCAATTATTGTTCAACTTATTCCTTCACTGATTATTGGAGTCACGATTGATGTTGTGATTTCACAGACGCTAACAGTCACACAAAAACTTAACTATTTAGTGTATTTAGGTGGTGGATTTGCATTACTTATGGTGGTCGCATTTAATATTGAATATCGTCAATCATTATGGCTTCAAGAAATTGGTCAAAAAATTATTCTTTCGATGCGTCATGAAGTCTTTGAACACATTCAAACGCTTGGACCAGCTCAACTTAATCAAGTACCCGTTGGTAAACTTGTCACACGAGTCACCAATGATACCAATACATTATCAGAAATGTATACCAATGTTGCAGCAAACTTAATTCGAAATGTCATTTATTTAACAGGGATTATCATTGTTTTATTTGGTATTAATTATAAGATTACTTTAATCTTGATGTTATTTTTACCAGTTGTTTTCTTTGCAACCATTTTATTTAGAAAGTATTCTCGTGCATCGTATCGTCAAGTAAGATCGAATGTATCTGAAGTGAATGCATTTTTATCTGAAAATTTATCTGGGATTAAAATTACACAAGCGTTTAATCAAGAACCTAAAAAAAGAACGGTCTTTTATGAAAAATCAAATCATCTAAGAAAAAGCTATATGAAAGAAATTCTTGTTTTTGGAACGTATCGTCCTTTAATGTATTTATTTTCAATGATTGGTGTCTTACTCATCTTATTTTTAGGAATTGGCGATGTCATCAATCAAGAAGTGTATATCTTTGTCTTTAGTGCAGGACTCTTATTTAGTTATTATAGTTACGTCAGAGATTTCTTTGAACCGATCTTACAAATGGCAGAGCAATTCAATATGCTTCAAAATGCGTTTGCTAGTGCAGAAAAAATATTTGATGTCTTAGATACAAAACCAGATATCATCAATGATGACGATGCGATTGAACTCACATCATTTAAAGGTTCTATTGTCTTTAAAGATGTATGGTTTTCATACATTCCCGATGAATGGGTATTAAAAGGTGTATCTTTTGAAGTGAAACCAGACCAAACAGTTGCCTTTGTTGGTGCCACAGGTTCTGGTAAATCCACTATTCTTAATTTAATTGTAAGAAACTATGATATTCAACAAGGTCAAATTTTAATTGATGGCATCGACATTAAAAAGATTAAACGTGAAAGCTTACGCTCTCATATTGGTCAAATGCTTCAAGATGTGTTTTTATTTAGTGGAACATTAAAAGAAAACATTAAACTTTTTGATGAAACAAAAACGGATGAAGATATGATTCAAGCAGCAAACTATGTTGGACTCAATCATGTCATTGAGAATTTAAATGACGGGTATGAACACAAAGTTTTAGAACGAGGTAACAATTTTTCATCCGGTCAAAGACAACTCATTTCTTTTGCAAGAACCGTATTATATAAACCATCACTGATGATTCTTGATGAAGCAACTGCCAATATTGATAGTGAAACAGAAAGCATCATTCAAGAAAGTTTAGAGAAGATGATGAACATCTCAACCATGATTATTGTTGCTCACAGATTATCAACCATACAGCATGCAGACCAAATCATTGTCATGAGTCATGGTAAAATAATAGAATGTGGTTCACATCAAGCGTTACTCAAAGAAAAACGACTTTACTTTAATTTATATCAACTCCAATATGAAGAAAGAAAGGAAGAATAAGATGTTAAATAAAAACGTGATTCAAGACCTTTTAAATGACGCATTACAAACTGGCGCTGATTTCGCTGAATTGTTTTTTGAAGATACCAATCAAGAAGCGATTCGTGTAACCTCAAAAGATGTCAGTAATGTATCCTTTAATAATGTTCATGGTGTCGGTGTGAGACTCATTAAAAATAATGATGTCGTGTACGGGTACTCGAATGATGTCTCAGAAGAAAAAGTACGTGCGCTTGTGGTTTCATTAAGTGCATCATTTACGGGTGAGAAAAAAGAAGCAACACCACTTAGAGAGGCACTCCCATTTGATAACAAAGTCAAACGACCAATGGAAGATGTTTCTGCAAGTGAAAAAACAGAAAAATTACTCGCGTTAGCAGATGTCATTTTATCTCATGACAAAAGAATTGTTCAATCCATAACTCAATTATTATCATGGAAACAATCGATTTTAGTTGCAAACTCAAATGGTGTGTATCAAAATGATGAACGTCATTATGCTCGTGTCATATTAATGGGCGTTGCAAGTGAAAATGGCCAAATGCAACAAGTCTTTGAAGGACCAGGACGTGCGATGGGATTTGAAATCTTTGATGATGTTAATCCATTTGCACTTGCTAAAAATGTCGCAGAACGTGCGATCCATATGCTTTCAGCACAACCGATTGTGGCTCAAGAAATGTCAGTCGTACTCGCGAATGGTTGGGGTGGGGTTATTTTCCATGAAGCGTGTGGACATCCACTTGAAGCAACATCAGTTGCCAAGGGATTATCTCCATTTACAGGTAAACTTGGTCAAGCCATTGGATCCTCTGTTGTTACTGCGTATGATGATGGTGATGTTGATGGTGCATGGGGACGTACATCTTTTGATGATGAAGGCATGAAAACGCAAAAGAACTTACTCATTGAAAACGGAATTTTAAAATCCTATTTAGTAGATTACAGAAACGGACTCACGATGAATCACAAACCAACAGGATCTGGTCGTCGTCAAAACTATAAATTTCCACCAACTTCACGTATGAATACAACTTACATTGCACCTGGTAAAGATAAAGTAGAAGATATCATTAAAGATACCAAATACGGTCTATATGCAAAACAACTTGGTGGTGGTCAAGTTTCACCAGCAACAGGAGAATTTAACTTTTCAGTTTCTGAAGGTTATATGATTGAAGATGGTAAGTTAACCACACCTGTTAAAGGTGCCATGTTGATTGGTAAAGGTCATGAAGTATTATTTAAAATTGATAAAGTTGCAGATAACTTAGATTTTGGTCAAGGAATGTGTGGTTCTATTTCAGGATCGATTCCAACCGATGTCGGACAACCAACCATTCGTGTTTCTAAAATGACCGTTGGTGGCGCAGGAGGTCAAGCATGAACACAAAAAAGTGGATTGAATTAGGACTTTCTAAAGGTTTATCAGATGTTGAAATTTCAGTCTCTGAATCCTCATCTTTAAAAATCGTTTCTTATGAAGGAAAAATCGAACAAAATACCATTTCAGATGTTTCAACTGTTTCTATCCGCGGTGTTTTTGAAGGCAACATGGGTAAGGTAAAATTTGAATATATCTCTGATGAACAAGTTGATAAAATGCTTGATAAAATCATTGAAAATGCGAAAGTTTTAACGGTCAAAGAACCAGCGATCATTTATGAAGGATCCCCAACGTATCCCGAAGTGAAAGAACATGATTTTGATTTTTCAAGTGTCCCAATGACAAAAAAAGTAGACGATCTGATTACGCTTGAAATGCGCATTAGAAACAATGAAAAAGTATCGAATGTACAAACAGCAGTGTATCAAGAAAATACAAGTGGCGCGATACTCACCAATTCAAAAGGACTTCATTTAACAAGAAAAAACCGTTTTGCATATGCGTATGGTGTCGGTGTCTTTAAAGAAGGCGAAGATGTCACAACCGCGTATGAATTCGATATATTTAAAACCTATGATCAGTTTGATCCTAATAAGCTTGCGGATATCACGATTGAAAAAGGATTAAAAAGTTTAGGGCCAGTATCATTACCAACTAAGTTTTATCCGGTTGTGTTTTCAAATGAAACATTTTCGGATTTACTTTCTGTATTTTCAGGACTGTATTCTGCGGAATCAGCATATCGTCATTTAACGCCTTATGAAAATAAGGTAGGAGAGTCGATTGCACAATCAAACTTTAATTTGATTGATGATCCATTGCATGATAAAGCATATTTCCAAGTGCCTTTTGATGATGAAGGGGTTGCTTGTAAGAAAAAATACATCATTAAAGATGGTGTCTTTCAAGGGTTTATCAATGACTTAAAAATGGCATCCATATTTAATCAAGACCCATCAGGAAATAGTTTTAGTGGTGGTATTCAAACAACGAACCTTTATTTAGAACCAGGTGAAAAAAGTTTTGATGCACTCATCAAACCTATTAGAGACGGCGTTTATATCACAGAACTCGTTGGCTTACATGCTGGTGTCAAAGCGATATCAGGAGAGTTCTCACTTCAAGCAAGTGGCTTTAAGATTGAAAACGGAAAAGTCACCTATCCAGTCAACATGATTGTTGTTTCTGGAAATTTCTTTGAAGTCATGAATGCGATTGAAGGATTTGCAAATGATTTAAAATTTGATGTCTCAGGCTTTGGTAGTCCAAGCGTGTATGTCAAATCATTATCCATAAGTGGGGAATCTAAATAAACCGCCTTCGGGTGGTTTATTATTGATTTTTTCTTAATATGTAAAACTATCGTAACAATGGTTTTTTATAAGGTTTTTATATATGTTATTGGTATACTTATCATGTAGAAAATTAAGGAGCAATTATGAGTAATTATAGTGTAAAAAAACCGATTACTGTTTTAATGGGAATCTTAATTATTATTGTCTTAGGACTATTTTCAATTACAAGATTACCTTTAACGTTATTTCCAGAAGTAAACTTACCTTTTGTTGTGACGATCACATCCTATCCAGGTGCAAGTCCAGAAGATATTGAGAGTTCAGTTTCTGATCCATTAGAAGCAGCCGTATCTACGATTGGAAACTTTGCAACCGTGACCTCACAATCCAATGAAAACTTTGCAATTTCATTTGTAACGTTTCAAGATGGAACGAATTTAGACAGTGTCACTGTTGAATTAAGAGAAATTATTAATAACTTAACATTTCCAGATGGTGTTGGAAATACAACGATTTTAAGATTATCTCCAGATTTATTGCCAGTCATGAATGTGACGATGTATCGTAGTTTTGATGAGACGGTATCTGATGATGAGGCACTTATTTTAAATACTGAGTGGATTAATCGTGATATTTTAAATGAATTAAAAAGTATTCCAGGTGTTGCTGATGTGACCTTAACAGGTGCAGCTGATATCGTTTTAGAAGTGAATTTAAATGAAGCCACTTTAGAAACCTTAGGACTTACTCAAGATGATGTTTTAACAACCTTAAATGAACAAAATACAGAAGGTTTAGTTGGAGCAGCGATTGATGAAGGCGTCATACGTTTATTATATTTAGGAAATGCACCACAAACACTCGACCAATTAAAAAATCTACCAATTTTTTATGTTGATGGTTTGACCTATACTTTAAATGATGTTTCAACGTCAGTAGAGTTTGTCAATAATGCAACCCAAAGCTACTCTAAAGTGAATGGTAGACAAGGGATACAAATATCATTTCAAAAACAATCAGATGTTGGAATCACTGAAGTCACCTCACGTATTTTATCTAAATTAGATACACTCATTGAAGATAGCCCTTATGACGCTTCTTATGATGTGTTATTTGATCAAGGTGCATTTATCAATGACTCAATTAATTCTGTCTTTGTCAACTTACTTATTGGTGGGCTGCTTGCAGTTGGGGTTTTATTTGTCTTTTTAAGAGATATTAAACCTACCATTATTGTAGGACTTGCCATTCCAATCTCTGTTGTTGCTGCCTTTTTACTCATGTTTTTATCAAATATTTCACTCAATATTATTTCAATGGGTGGTCTTGCCTTAGCAATTGGGATGCTTGTTGATAACTCGGTGGTTGTCATAGAAAATATTTACAGACTTTTAGCAGAAGGTAAATCTAAGATAGAAGCAGCTGTATTAGGTTCAAAAGAAGTGGGTGGGGCGATAGCAGCATCTACGATTACAACAGCAGCCGTGTTCTTACCGATCTTTTTTATTGAAGGTTTAGTTGCGGAAATCTTTATTCCTATGGCACTCACGATTGTCTATGCATTAGGAGCAAGTTTATTGATTGCGCTATCGATGGTACCATCGATGGCATCAAGATTTTTAAATGACTTAGTTGTCAAAGAGGAGTCTAAAGCATCTAAGAAGTTTAAATCTGTTTATAAAAACAGTGTGCTATTTTCAATTAAATATAAATGGTTAACATTTTTAATTATTGTTGTATTACTTATTGGATCATCTGCGATTGTAATTTCTAGAGGGTTTATTTTAATTCCTCCTACAGATGAAGGTACGGTTTCAGTGAATATTAACTTTGCGGGTGATTTAGAATTTGAAGAAAAAACAGCATTTGCAGATCAACTCACTTTTGACTTACTCGCACTTCGTGATGTCGATTCAGTCTCTGCAACCTTAGGTGGAGGGTTTGCATTTGGTCCACCGCAAGCACAAGGTTCTGGTGAAACATTAGCGATGACGATTACACTACTTGAATCTCGAGCAAAATCAACTCAAGAGAACGCGGTCGATATTGAATCATTTATTTTAAATTATGATTTTGAAGATTTAGAAAATATGTCTATAGATAATTTACTTGAAGTTTCTGTTTCGACACAAGATTCATCAGCTGGTGCATTTGGACCAACTGGAATTACTGCAAAAATATCAGGGTTTGATTTATTAACACTTGAAAAAATAGCAAATGATCTTGTAGAAATTATGAATGGTATCGAAGGTGTTGAAGATCCGGATAATGGTATTAATGTTGGTGCCGATAGAATCTTTATTGATGTGAATCAAGCAGAAGCGATTAAGTTAGGACTTACCAATCAAGATGTCATTGATAACTTTGGTTTAGCGTTCAGTTTGCTTGGTAATTTAGGGACAACAGAAACACTCGATGTTTTTATTGATGGAGTCACCTATACGGTTGATGTTCCTACAGATGCAGCGCTTGGTTTATCACTCGATGTTTTTGGTGATTATGAACAGTTTTTAGGTGGGGTCATGTTATTTAGTGATGACGTCAGAGCACTCATTGATTCAAGTTATGATGAAGCGTTATACGGTCCACTTTATGTTCCTAATTTCTTATTACCGACATACGTTGCAGGAACACCTGTTCAATTGATTGTGAATCCTGGAGTGTTTGTGACGTTAGATGAAAATTTATCTCCTGTTGCATTTACTTCTTTTGATCCGACGAATCCAATAGCTGCAACGCCACTTTCAAGTTTAGGTGTCTCTGTTTATGATGAAAATACTGTTGTTACTATTTCAAAAGTCACTGGGTTTGCAACCATTTTTACAGATGGTAACTCAAGATACTTAGAAGTTACTGCAGGCATTGCAGACGGATTTAACGTTACGCTTGTATCTGAAGATGTTGTGGATGCCGTGAATACATACTTAGAATCAGAAACGTTCTTAAGTTATGGTGGTGGATACACGGTGAAGTTTGCTGGTGAAAATGAAGAAATTCAAAGTTTATTCTTAGATTTAGCATTAGGTCTGATCGTTGCCATTTTAATTGTGTACATGGTCATGGCGATTCAGTTCCAATCCCTTAAATATCCACTCATTATTTTAGGAACGATTCCACTTGCTTTTACTGGTGGGATGCTTGCACTCCTTGTGACAGGAAGTAACTTAAGTTTAGTCGCACTTGTCGGATTTGTTTTACTCGTTGGTATTGTTGTAAATAACGGTATTGTCTTAATTGACTATATGAATCAACTTAGAGAACAAGGTTTAGGTGTCATTGATGCAATTGTGATTGCTGGAGAGACACGCTTACGTCCAATTTTTATGACAGCATTAACGACAGTGATATCACTCTTTATCTTAGCACTTGGTGTTGGAGAAGGTTCTGAACTCTTACAACCACTTGCGATTACCGCGATTGGTGGACTCCTTTATGCAACCTTACTTACCTTGCTCGTTGTTCCAACCATTTATGCCTTGTTTAATAGAAAACAAATTAAAAACGAAGCAAAATAAATAAAATTAAGCGATGATATTCATCGCTTTTTTTGTTGCAAAAAACATTTTTTATGGTATCATTAAATTAAAATTAAGGTATACCTTAAAAAAAGAGGAAATAATGGAACCGATTTATGCATTTTTACTAACTTTATTTGCTGGACTTTCTACAGGGCTTGGAACGATTTTTGCGTTTAATAAAAGAATCAAACAAGAGACACTTTTATCTTTTGCATTAGGCTTGAGTGCTGGGGTGATGATTTATGTCTCATTTGTTGAAATCTTTCCCAAAGCATACGCTTCATTATCTTCAAGTTTTGACGCTGAAGTTGCTTATATTTATACAACCCTTGCGTTCTTTTTTGGAATGGGTGTCATTGCGCTTATTGATTACTTAATTCCAGATCAAGAAAATCCACATGAATTCATTGATGATCAAACTGGAAAAGGAAAAAAGAAAAAACTCATGCGTTTAGGGATGTTTTCAGCGCTTGCGATTGGGATTCATAATTTTCCTGAAGGACTTGCTACGTTTATTGGGGCACTCGAAGATCCAACGCTAGGAATTAGTATTGCCATTGCGATTGCGATTCATAATATACCAGAAGGTATTGCTGTTGCTGTGCCGATTTATCATGCTTCAGGATCGAAGAAAAAAGCAGTTGGACTTACATTATTATCTGGACTTGCTGAACCAGTAGGTGCAATTATAGGATATGTTTTATTAAGATCGATTTTTACTGAAACAACCTTTGGGTTACTATTTGCATCGGTCGCTGGTATTATGGTCTACATTTCTTTAGATGAATTATTACCTGCTGCTGAAAAATACGGAAAACATCATTTATCGATTACAGGTCTTGTTTTAGGGATGGCCATTATGGCAGTCTCGCTGATTTTATTTTAAGGATTCATCGTGTTACATAAATCTGAAGAAGATTATATTAAATATATTTATGAAGCCTCTACAGATATTAAGACGCATTTAAGTTTAAAAGACATTGCGTCTTATTTTTCTTATAGTGAACAAAGTGTGAATCAAATGGTGAAGAAACTTCATAAAAAAGGGTATGTGAAATATCTTCCTTATCAAGGCGTAAAGCTCCTTAAAAAAGGAGAAAGAGAAGCGATTAGAATGATTCGCTCTCATCGTATATGGGAAGTTTTTTTAGAAAAGTATTTAGGATACTCCTGGGAAGAAGTCCATCATGAAGCAGAACATTTAGAACATGCAGGTTCTGAAAAAATGATTGAAAAAATGTATGAACTCATTGGTAAACCAGAAACGTGTCAACATGGCAATCCTATTCCAAGTTATGATACGATATTTAAAACTAAAAATTACCCTTCGTTATATGATATGGAAGAAGGTGTCGTTTTTCAAATTTTACAAGTCAAAGATGATTATGGTTTATTACAATATTTAAAGCAACATCATATTCACATTCAAGACGCTATTACAATCATAAAAAAATATCCTTCTTTATCTCAAATAGAAATTAAACATCAAGAAAATACTTATCATATAAGTGAACAAACTGCTAAAATGATTTTTGGGAGTAACATATGATAGATGTCACTCAACATGGTTATGATCTCGCAGATGAGGTCTTTAAATTATCCATAAAAAATCAAAAACTATTATTTAAAACAATAGATATTGAACGTGCAGCTGAATTCCTTCCTTATATTGATGAGAGCTTTCAAGTTCAAGTTTTTTTACGTTTTCCAGTAACAAAACAAAAAGATTTAATCTCAACAATGGCTTCTGATGATGTCATTGATTTATTACGATTACTACCACTACCACTTAGAAATAAATTACTAAACGAAAATGAAGATAAAGAAATCATAACGTCGATTTTAGAACTAGATGAAGGTAAAATTGGTGCACACGTCTCTATTGATTACTGTGAGGTAGAGATGTCTTTATCAGCAAAAGAAGTGACTAAAAAACTCATTAAAGAAGCACCAGATTTAGACATTGTTGATGTGGTCTTTATCCATGATCAACATCAGTTTAAAGGTGTGATCGACTTAAAAACACTATTAAAAACAGAAGCCAACATCACCATGGAAGATGTATTGCATCCATATGTGTCATGCCATGAAGATACACCCATTGACGAGGCCATTCATTTATTAAAAACAACCAATCAAAAAGTTTTACCCATTTTAAATGACTACAATCAGTTACTT
>JAQCDH010000016.1 GCA_027620815.1 Bacillota bacterium
TTTTCCACCCGAGAAGCTTAAGCGTCTCAACTAGAAACTTTTGTTCCAAGTTCAGTGATCACTTGACCATTAACTTTTACACGACCTTCTAAAATGATCGTTTCACATTTTCTTCTTGATGCAATTTGGTGGTTGGCTAGGACTTTTTGTAGTCTTTCTAACATATAAGTATTATACCATAAAAAAAGGCTTCAAAGCCTTATTTTTCTCTTGAAACATAACTTGCATCATAGGTTGAAACAATGACTCTTTCACCTTGTGCAATAAACATTGGTACTTTGATCACGAGTCCTGTTTGTAATGTCGCATCTTTCATTGCATTTGTTTTCGTGTCGCCTTTAACAGCATCCATGGTCTCAACAATTTCTAATGTGACTTTATCGGGTAAAGAGACACCTAACATTTCTTTTCCGTCGTAAAACATGATTTCTACGGTCATACCCTCATAAATAAATTGAATTTCATGTTCAATTTGCTTTTTTGTAAGCTCAATTTGTTCATAGTTTTCTGCGTTCATAAACGCATATGTATCACCATTTTGATATAAATATTGCATTGGCAATTTATCTATTTGTGCACGGTCGACTTTTACACCTGCATTAAACGTATGATCAATCACTGCACCAGATCGTAAATTTCTTAATTTTGTACGAACAAATGCTGCACCTTTACCAGGTTTGACGTGCATGAACTCTAAAATTTGGAAAATATTATTATCATGTAATATGGTTAATCCTGTTTTAAAATCACTTGTTGATATCATCATTGACTCCTTTTTCGTATATTCCTTAAATATTATAACAAATTTAATCCAAAAGTGTTTGACAATAATCGATTGCCTTTGTGTAACTTAATAATTTTTCACCCATAAATGTTTTTTTAGTGAGACCTTCAAGGATATTTATTTGACGGAACGCTTCACGTTTTGTTAAATCAGATAAATGAACATCAATGATGATCTTATTCGTTAATTCTAATGCGTCTCTAATGGCGTAAGCATAGTGCGTCCATGCCCCTAAGTTTACAATAATTGCATCCACATTTTGAGTTTGTTGAATCACGTCGATCATCTCACCTTCATGATTCGTCTGATAAAATGTAAAATCAATGTGCTGATATGTCTTTACGATATGATTAAAAATATCTTCTTGAGACAATCCACCATAATAGGTTGGATCGCGTTTTTCTAGCATATTCAAATTGGGTCCATGTAAGATTAATACATTCATTTTAATTGCTCCTTTAAATATTGATAAATGGTATTGATGGTAACCTTTACATCATCATCATTTTGAAAATGGACGTGTGCAAAGTCTTGGTATTTCAAAAATCTTTCGTCCATAAGTCGTTCTAAGGTCTTCTTTAAAAGGATGGGTCTACCATAACTATTTTTTTGTCTTTCTTTAAGCGTTTCTAACTCTGACATTATATGAATGACGTGACCTTGATGCATGATGGTTTTATGCAATTTATTTAATACAATGCCGCCCCCACATGCAATGACTGCTTGTTGATCTTTAACTTTATTTAATATTTCTGTTTCTAATTGTCTAAAGTAAGCTTCACCCTGAGACTCAAATATGTCATCTATAAACATGTGGGCATTTTTTTCGATTTCACTATCTAAATCAATATAAGGTAAGTCTAATAGCTGTGCAATTTCTTTTGCAATGGTAGACTTACCAGATAATGGCATACCAATGAAATAAATAGGATATGTTATTTTAGCCATTCATCGATCTCCTTGATACATTCATTTAAAAGATTGGGTGACGTTGCATCAATGACATAAGGATGCATTTGATTGATAAACCATGTTTTTTGACGCTTTGCAAACGCTAAACTTTTTATAAGAATGTGATCTTTTGCTTCTTCTAAAGTAAGCTCTTGATTAAGATACATATTGATCTCACGATAACCAATGACATCTTTAATTGGACCTAATGTTTTTAAATACTTGACTTCATCTATAAACCCATCTTCTAATTGTTTTTCTAATCGTGTTTTAAGTCTTTCTTTTAAAACATCTTTTGAAATATCTAAGTAAATGGTGAGTATGTTGTATAAAGGTTGATCTTTATAATGATTTTCTGAAGGTTTTTGACCCATTAAAACTTTTTGATACATCATTTTTAATCGTTTTGTATTTTGAATATCCACAACTGCATTTGAATCCAAATTTACGATTGTATCATACATCGTTTTTGAATCTGGAAATGACACTAACCTATCAAAAGAAGCTTTTTTAAAACGGTAGTCATAAAGTGCTGCTTTAATATATAATCCTGTGCCACCGACAATCATGTTAAGTTGTTGTTTATTGATAATGGTTCTTGCATCTTGTTGGAATTGTGCAACATCATAATAACTTAACGGTTCAATCACATCAATTAAATGATGATGGATCCCTTTTTTTTCTTCTTCTTTGATTTTCGCTGAACCAATATCATAGTTTTTATAAACTTGGACAGAATCACCATTGATGATTTCAAGTTGATACTTTTTAGCAAGTTCGATACTTAAAGCTGTTTTACCAGAAGATGTTGGCCCGCAAATTACAATCACTTTTTTCATGAAGGAATCCGTTTAAACATTTTTTCTATGTCATCATATGTGATTGATATGATCGTTGGTCTTCCATGCGGACAATGATAAGGCTCTTGACATGTTTTAAGTGTTTGTATCAAATATTCAAATTCATGTTGACTAATTTTTTGATTCGCTTTTATAGACCCCTTGCAACTAATATCTTTAGCAAGTGCATCTCTAAATTCAGACATCGTTAATGTATGACTTGATAAGATAATTTCAACTGCACGGTATATATCCTCTTCTTTGATACTTTGAGGATGTGCGTGTATACCGTCTTTAGAAATGTCAAATTGATAACGTTCAAATTTTTCTTTTTGTAGTAATAATTCAGAAATACTTGAGTCATCTTGTCGCCATGGAAAAGGAATCAGTCTTTGCATCTTGATTGTATTTAACGTATCAAATTTATTTTGATAATATTCAAATCGCACACGTTCTTGAGCAGCATGAGCATCCACTAAATACATGCCTTCGTTATTTTGAAAGATACCATAGGTCCCACCGATCATACCAATATATGCCATCGAAGGTAATTTTGATTGTGTTTCATAAGGAGTATGTTCTTCAAGTAGAGATTCAAAGTCTAGTGCTTGCACGTGATATTGATCATCTTTGACTTGCATCGGTCTTACAATCGGTCTTGCTTCTTGATTGAAGATGGATTTAATCGTCTCTTGAAGATGATACGATAAAACTGATTCGTTGGTGAGTTTAACATGTAGTTTTTGAGGGTGAATATTCACATCCACACGATTAGGATCAATGTTGATATAACACACAACAAAAGGGTAACGTTTAAGCATCAACCTGCCTTCATATCCTGAAAGAATACTTTCTTGAAGACCGTAATGTTTTACAAATCTTTGATTAATGAATAGGTTCATAAACGTTTTTGTAGAAAAGTTTAAATCAGGGGACCCTAAATACAAGATTATATTAGTATGTGCAATTTGAGTTTCATGAACTTGAATCATTGATGCATATTGTTTTCCGTAAAGTTCTTCAATCAGTGTGATGACATCACTTGATCCTGATGTTGATTTATATGGTTTCTCATTTTCAAGTAATGTAAAAGCGATGGATGGATTTGATAATGCCATTTCTAAAAATAGTTGTCTAACATGTTTTTGTTGTTGAAATGAAGATTTCATGAACTTAAAACGTGCCGGTGTGTTATAAAAAAGGTGTTCTATCTCCACAGATGTTCCTTGATTCATCGCAACAGGAACGATTGATTGGATCACACCGGATTCTACAACCATTTTTAGACCTTCAGTATGCTTTGTCTTAGAAGTTATTCGCATTTTTGAGACAGATGCAATCGCAGCTAATGCCTCACCTCTAAATCCTAATGAATTCATAGAGGACAGTTCTTTGATTTCTGTAATTTTAGAGGTGGCATGTCTTAAAATAGACATTTTCAAATCTTCTTCGTCCATACCGATGCCATCATCTTCAATACGTATTTTTGTTAGTCCTTCATCAATAACTTCTATTTGAATATGTTGGGCTTTAGCATCAATGGCATTTTCGATTAATTCTTTAATGACATGTTGAGGGTGTTCAACAACTTCACCTGCTGCAATCATATTCGCAAGTTGAGGCGACATGAGTTTAATACTCGGCATCTTGATCCTCCAAGTCATCAATGAATTCTGATAAAATACGAAGTGCTTCTAGAGGTGTTAAATGATTTATAGACATCTTTTTTAATTTTTCTATAATAGGATGAACCTCTACTTGAATCGCATCATCTTGATATGTAAATAAATCTGTTGATTGTCTTGTGTGCATGTCTTCATATGCATTTAATATCATTTGACTACGTTTAATAATTTTTTCAGGTAAACGTGCTAAAGAAGCAACAGCAACACCATAGGACTTATCACTTTTACCTGGTTTAACAACATGTAAAAAGGTCATGGATTGGCCTTGCTTTTTTGCAGCAACATGATAGTTTTTTAATCCCTTTAAATGATGTTCTAAATCCGTGAGTTCATGGTAATGCGTTGAAAATAATGTGTGGCAACCAATATCATCATGGATGTATTCTAAAATACCTTGAGCAAGTGCCATACCATCATAGGTTGAGGTTCCTCTTCCAATTTCATCAAATAATAATAGACTATTTTTTGTTGCATGTGAAAGGGCATGATTTGTTTCAGTCATTTCAGTCATGAATGTTGATAATCCTTTTGAGATATCATCACTTGCACCAATTCGTGTGAAAATTGCGTCATATAAAGGCAAACGAGCATATGACGCTGGAATAAATAACCCACATTGAGCCATGTAAGCGATGATCGCAACCATTCTCATGTATGTAGATTTTCCGCTCATGTTAGGACCCGTAATCAGCATCATTGGATCGTGTTGTGTCATATGAATTTGATTTTTAATAAATCGCGTATGTTTTTCAACAATCGGATGTCTCGCATCCATAAGTTCAATCTCAAAAGTTGTATTAAATGTTGGTCTAATGTATTGATTTTTTTTGAAAACAAGTGCTAAAGACCAAATAACATCTAAATAAGCAATGGATTGAGACGCTTTTAATAAGTCGAGATAATGCTTTTGTATGAATAAAACAACAGTTTCAAATAATGTTTTTTCGATTTCAAGTTTTTTATGTTCTGAATCAAGATACGTTTTCTCGATATCTTTTAAGTGTTGTGTTGTATATCTTTCAACATTTTTTAATGTTTGTTTTCGCTCAAAAAAATCAAACGTGTCAATTTGATCATTATAGATTTTACTGATTTCAAAAAAATAACCAACAAGTCTTTGATATCCTAATTTGATGTTTTTAATGGATGTGATTTGTTTAACTTCATCTAAATATGCATCCAGTATAGATTGATGATGTTCCATTGTATACAAAAGCTGATCAAACGTGTCATCAAATCCCTTTTTAATGAATCCACCCTCTGTTGTTAATGTTGGTGGATCATCAATAATGGCTTGATCTAAATACGTAAATAATTCAGGATTGATATTTAGAGCCGCTATTTCGTATTCAAATATGTTCAGTTTCACAAGTGAATCTTTTATCAAAGCTATTTGTTTTAATGAATTTTTTAACTGAATGATATCTTTTGGATTTGCACGTTGATACATAAATCTCTGAAGCAATCGATATACATCATAGATAGATGCAAAATGAGCATGTATTTGTGAAACTTGAGGGTGATTCATTGTTTGTTCAATGTCATTTAAACGTGTTTCTATGATCTTTAAATTTTTACTAGGGGTTTTTAGAAAATGAGCCAGTAATCGACTACCCATCGCTGTTTTTGTTTCATTTAAATAGTAATACAACGATTGTTTTTTTTCTGGATGAAAAATATCTAAATGTGTCATCACATGAGATTCAATGTGCATGTGCTCTTCTAATTTCACTTCTTCAAAAGGCACAATATGAGATACAGGATGCTGTTGTGTTTGATGGACATAAAATAGTAATAATTTCACACTTTCTTTTAAATGTCCTTTAAGATTTCTAGTGGCTTGAATATCAAATGACTTTGGAATTTTTAAAACCGTTTTTTTTATCTCTGGAAGCCAAGGCACATCGATATTTATGATGATTTCTTTTGCACCATATGATAAAAAAAGTGCTTTAGCTTCTTCAATATTTTGACATGCATACACAAAGCCTTGTCCAGTGGACATATCAAAAAAACTTAATCCAATAGCAGTTTCATCCATGGATAAGCCAGCTAAATAGTTATGATTGGTAGGATCTAATAACCCTTCATCAAGCACCGTACCCGGTGTAATCAGTCGCGTTACTTTTCTTTCAACAAGCCCTTTTCCGGGTGCAGTCACTTGTTCAGCAATTGCAACACTAAATCCCTCTTTAATAAGTTTTTGAATATACAAAACTGAAGCGTGATAAGGAATCCCACACATCGGTATATTTGATTCTTTATGTCGTGAAGTAAGTGTGATGTCTAAAACTTCTGAGGCTATTTTAGCATCATCAAAAAACATCTCATAAAAATCACCAAGTCTAAAAAAGACTATCGCGTCGGCGTAGTCTTCTTTGATGTCTAAGTATTGTTGTATCATTGGCGTATGTTTGATATTTTCAGACATGATACAAATCAGTTTCCTTTATGTTATATACCTATTTGATGATAAAAATCAAATATATGATCTAATAGTCCTTTACCTAAAAATTCAAATGTATTTATTTGATCATTAATCATATTAAGTGCTTCGATATTTAAGAAGTAACTTGCTGTTGCATAGCTTACAAAAAGTAATCCTAAAACAAATCCAATCGCAAATACAAAGATCAATGTTCTTAAGACAACGAGCGCTAAAAGTTTTAAGATAAGGAGTTCACCAATAACACCGTTATTTTTCTCAGGTGTTGATACACTTCCTAGTTGATCTAATTGAACTTTAAATGTTCTTCTTTTCTTATGATACTTTCTATCAGGTAAAATCATTAATTTTTGATTGTTACTAATCGCATATAATTTTAAAAACTTAGCTGTTTGACGATCTAAAACAAGTGGGACACCCTTAGAATTGACAACATCTTCTTGCGTTTGTTGTTGAGGCTTCACTTCTGGTTTAGATGTCTCTACTTTATCTTTTGTTTTTGAAGTTTTTTCTTTGTTTG
This sequence comes from Bacillota bacterium, assembly GCA_027620815.1. Classification (GTDB taxonomy): domain Bacteria; phylum Bacillota_I; class Bacilli_A; order Acholeplasmatales; family Acholeplasmataceae; genus UBA8290. The sequence goes on from JAQCDH010000016.1 coordinate 7,226, forward strand.
GTTTAGAAACCACAGGTATCACTGGAATTGGAGTAGGTTTTGAAGTCTCCTCTTTTGATTCAGATACTTCTTCAAATTCAAATGGGTCATCAATTTCAAGTTCGTAATCACCAGGTTGTGGGTATTTATAAAATGATTTTGTTTGGTGAGAAAATTCTAAAATATATTCAATAATTTCATCTTTTTTAAGCTCAGTTGATACTTTAATATCATGATCGATTGCATATCTTTGAATAAGTACCACTGATTTCTTTTTCAGTTCAGCTTTTAAGTCATCTGTCAAAATACCACGTGATTGAAGCTCTAAATATATTACTTCTAGAAGTTGTTCTTTTTTTAGTCTTCTTGGAACAACAATACCATATTTTTCCCCAAATGCTTTGAGTTCTTGTAGCGTTGAACTTTTTAGGAGTACAGGTCGAATTAAGTTTAAAGGAAGTCCATCAATTTCTAACTCTTTATCTTTGAATATTTGATTGAATGTTTGATTGAAAAGAAAAATATTTTGAAAATCATATGAATCTTGTTGCGCTTTTTTCGCATCTCTTAATGACTGGATAATATCCTCACGCTTCTGCTCAACTAAATATTCACATACTGATGTTAATAAATTTTCTACATATGCTTTATTAAGTTTTTCATTTTGATAATAAACCAATAAATTCACGTATTGAAAATCAGAATATTGATAAAACCATTTCAAACGGTAATTAAGTTCATCAGCAAGTGTTAATCTTTCTTTTCTTGTTTGTTTGACACTTGATTCTAATAAATGACGCAAAACATCCATTCTAAGTTGGCGTGGTAATAAAAAATTGGCATTTTGAAATACAGAAACATATTGTTCAGCCATTAGTCCTTGTAATTCGTGTAAAAGTGACTCTAATGTGACTGATTCTTGATTCACGTTAATTTGTGATTGTAATTGTAATTTTGCCATACCAAATACCTCCAACCTTATTTATCTTAATCATACATGAAAAAGGCTTGTTTATCAACATTCAACAATAAAATATTCAGTTTTTTTACATCTTAACTTAAATTCTCATGAATTACTTTTATGAAACAAGTTCCCCAATCATAAACCATGTTTTTACTTCTGTAATTCTAACTTTAACAATGGTTCCTACAAGTGCTTCAGATGCTTTGAAATTGATAAGTTTTTGGTGAGGAGAATATCCAGCTAAAACCTCAGGATTATTTTTTGAAGGTCCATCTACTAGTACCTCAACAATTTGGTTTAAAAAGCGTTGATTTCCCTCTAAATAACCTTGATTAATACTTTCATTAAGTTTATACAATCTTTCTTTCTTTATTTGTGGATCAAGCTTGTCCTCAAATTTTGCTGCAGGTGTCCCTTCTCTAGGTGAATAGACAAACGTAAATGCACCTTCAAATTTAGCTTTTTCTACGAGGTCAAGTGTATCTAAAAAGTCGTCATCTGTTTCACCAGGAAATCCTACAATAATATCTGTTGTTACTGAAATTCCTGGTACAATTGTTCGAAGTTGTTCAAGCTTTTCTAAGTAACTTTCTTTCGTGTAATGACGATTCATCTTTTTTAACACTGAAGATGACCCAGATTGTACAGGAAGATGAAAAAAAGGCATAATGGTATCACAATCTCTTATAGCTTCCATTGTCTTTAAATCTAAATCATGAGGATGACTTGTTGTAAATCGGATTCTAGGAATCCCAATTGTATCAATATCTCTTAAAAGATCACCAAACGTGTAGTCATTGTCTTTAAAATCTTTACCATACGCATTCACATTCTGACCTAATAGCGTAACTTCTAAGTAACCCAGTTGTTTTAACTCTATTAATTCTTGAATGACATCTTCTTTTAATCGAGAACGTTCTTTACCTCGTGTGTAAGGTACGATACAGTAGGTACAAAACTCATCACAACCAAACATGATGTTAACCCAAGCTTTTTTAGAGTGGTTTCTTGTTTTAGGTAAGTTTTCAACGATATGACCTTCTTGAGAAAATACTTCAATTACACGCTCTTTAGAAAACATTGCTGTTTGAATGTATTGAGGCAGTTGGTCGATGTTATGTGTTCCAAAGACTAAGTCGACATGTTGAAATTTCTTTAAAATTCGATTGACAACATTTTCTTCTTGAGCCATACAACCAGAAACACCTAAGATTAAATCTGGATTTTCTCTTTTTAAAGCTTTTAAACGCCCCAATTCTCCCCATACTCGGTTTTCAGCAGTTTCTCTTATGGCACATGTGTTAATGATAATGATATCAGCTTCTAGCTCTTGAGATGTTTTTTCGAAACCCATTAACGTCAAAATACCCGCCATGGTTTCACCATCTGCTTCGTTTGCTTGGCAACCATACGTATCAATTAAATATTTTTTCCCATGGCCAATCGTTTTTAACTGTTCGTCCAAGTAAAATTGATCATGTGAAACGTCTTTTCTAGAACGTTTTCTTGCTTCATTCAAATTAGGTTTAAAATATTTAGAAACATCTATATCCATAATTATCCCTCAAATCTATTATAGCAAAAGCACCCTTATTACATTTCATCATGCTCTAGATGAATGAGTTGATGTGTTTTAAGCTGTGTATCAATAAACCATCCATTAAGTTGTATCGCGCCATCATCAACGGAATTAGGAAGCGAATATCCATTAATAAATCGGTCAATGACAATTTCTTTTTTAACGCCAATCACTCCATTTAAAGGACCTGTCATGCCAACATCAGTTAAATAAAAGGTTCCTTTTGGCATGATTCTACTGTCATGTGTTTGAACATGGGTATGTGTTCCAAAAATAATGTCAATTTTTCCATCAAAATAATGTCCTAACGCGACTTTTTCACTCGTTGCTTCTGCATGGATATCAAGAATCGAAATGTCATGTTCTACGGTATGAAGCGTTTGTTCAATGGTTAGAAAAGGACTTTGTACATTTTGGTTCATGAATGCTTGGCCAAGTGCATTTATTACTAATATTTTTTGATTATTAAACATCATGACATGATATCCTTTTCCAGGTGCTTGTAAGTAATTAATTGGACGAACAATGTTGGATTGGTCAATAAACGTTTCTAATTCTTTGTTGGCAAAAACGTGATTTCCCATCGTTAGTACATGAATGCCTAAAGACATAAGAGATTTATATATAGATTGATTGATGCCTCTTCCATTTGCAGCATTTTCTGCATTCACAATTATGAAATGAGGGTTATGTTTCTCTTTTAATTGCGGCAAGAAATATTCCAATGCTTGTAGCCCTGGTTTTCCGTATACATCACCAATAATTAAAAATTTCATGGATTCTCCTTATGATAAAAGAGGCAATAGCCTCTTTTATTTTGCGACATCTGATGCTCTTGTTTCTCTTATCACAGTTACTTTAATTGTTCCAGGATAAGTCATATTTTCTTCAATTTGTTCTTTAATGGTTCTTGCAACTTTAATGATTGCTAAATCATCAATTTTTTCAGGTTCGACGATAACACGAACCTCACGTCCTGCTTGAATCGCAAATGATTTTTTAACACCAACCACAGCATTAGAAATTGTTTCTAATTGTTCAAGACGTTTCATGTAATTTTCCATGGATTCGCTTCTTGCGCCAGGTCTAGCGGCAGATAATGCATCAGCAGCAGCAACTAAGACTGCAATGACGGATTCAGGTTCTTTATCGCCATGGTGTGATGCGATCGCATCTGTAACTACTGCAGGTTCTTTGTATTTACTTACGAGATTAATACCGATTTCAACGTGTCCACCTTCAATTTCATGGTCGACTGCTTTACCGATATCGTGTAAAAGACCTGCGCGTCTTGCTAAAATTTCATCTTCATGCAATTCTGCAGCAAGTTTTCCTGCTAGAAATGCAACTTCTATTGAGTGTTTTAAAACATTTTGGCCATAACTTGTTCTAAATGATAAACGTCCTATGAGCTTCACTAAGTCTGGATGAATACGTCCAATTCCTGTTTGGAAAACAGCCTCTTCACCGGCTTCTCTTATGAACATATCAACTTCTTGACGTGCTTTTTCAACAACCTCTTCAATACGTCCTGGATGAATACGTCCATCTGAGACGAGTGACATAAGTGCACGTTTCGCAATTTCACGTCTTACAGGATCAAACCCACTCAAAACGACGGCATTAGGAGTATCATCAATAATTAAATCAACACCTGTTAAAGCCTCTAAAGTACGTATATTACGTCCTTCTCTACCAATGATACGGCCTTTCATATCATCATTAGGAATATCTACAACTGTAACTGTACGTTCAGTTGTTGTTTCACTGGCATATTTTTGCATGGCATTGGCCATTAATAATTTTGCTCTATTTTGAACTTCAACTTTTGCTTTATCTTCTTCTTCACGAATAAAGTTTGCAATTTCATCAGACATACTATCTTCAACACGCTTCATAATAATTTCACGCGCTTGATCTACTGACAGATTAGAAATTTCTTGCAGCTTGGTTTCTTGTTCTTTTAAAGCGATTTCCATTTTGCTATTTAATTGTTCAAGTTGCTCTTTACGTTCTTCTAACTTTTGTTCTTTATTTGATATAGACTCCTCACGTTTATCTAAATAAACGGAACGATTATTAAGCGCTTCTTCTCTTTGAGAAACTTTGTTTTCAAGTTGGATGACAACTTG
>JAQCDH010000017.1 GCA_027620815.1 Bacillota bacterium
TGATGAATAAAAACTTATATGAAACAGCAAACATTTTAATGCAAGATCATCCTACACAATTATCTGTGTTTTCTAATCTTGCTTCTTTAATTTATCTTGAACTACCTGATTTGAATTGGGTTGGTTTTTATTTAAATCAGGGTGATATGCTTATTTTAGGTCCTTTTATGGGAAAACCAGCAACCACACAAATCCCTTTTCATCGTGGGGTATGCGGTGAATGTGTACGCCTTCATCAAACCGTTTATGTTCCCGATGTTCATTTTCATCCAGATCACATTGCATGTGATGAAGCATCCAATAGTGAACTGGTGATTCCACTCATTTCAAATGGGATTTTACTTGGTGTATTAGATATCGATAGCCCCATAAAAAATCGATTTGATGTCGAGACAATCACAACTTTAGAAAAAATCGTTGAAGATTTAGTCAATACAATTGACAATATTCCTTTTTTCAAGTAGAATAAGCAATGTCGGTAAAAGCAGGTACAACTTTTTTTATGTGATGATTTTCTTCCACGGCGCCCTTAGTAGCTTATGGTCTGCTTCATAAGTGAAAAGAACTAGAAAATCCTATAGAAAAAGAAAGTATACTTTACCTAAAAATAGGAGGTAATGATATGTCACGATTTACAGGATCAACTTGGAAAATTTCAAGAAGATTAAACTACTCAATTTCTGAAACAGGAAAAGAATTAAAAAAACGCCCATACCCACCAGGTCAACATGGTCAACGCCGTACCAAATTATCTGATTATGGATTGCAACTACAAGAAAAACAAAAAGTTAGATTTACTTACGGATTATCTGAAAAACAATTCCGTAAAACGTTTAACGAAGCAGGCAAACTTCCAGGAAGACATGGTGATAACTTCATCGTCTTACTAGAATCAAGATTAGATAACGTTGTGTATCGTTTAGGATTAACTAGAACACGTGCACAAGCAAGACAACTTGTTAACCACGGTCATATTTTAGTTGATGGTAGTAAAGTAGATATTCCATCATACCGCATGACACCTGGTCAAAAAGTTCAACTTAGAGAATCTTCAAAAACTTTAAAAATTGTTGAAGAAGCCTTAGAAAATACATATCGTTCATTTGAGTTTGTATCCTATGATACAGCTAAAAAAGAAGGACTCTTCGTAAGACGTCCTGAACGTAAAGAAGTACTTCAAGAAATCAATGAACAACTCATTGTTGAATTCTACAATAGATAAAATAAAAAGTCTGAATTTTAATTCAGACTTTTTTTTATTTTAATGCAGCTTCGATGAGTTTTAGAAAACTTTGAGAATCAAGGGATGCTCCGCCAACGAGTGCACCATCGATATCAGACATAGCAAGTAATTCATCGATGTTGTTAGGTTTTACTGAACCACCATATAAAATACGAATATCTTCAGCAGTAATTGCATCAAAACGTTCAGAAATTGTTTCACGAATAAATTTGATTGTTTCATTCGCTTGTTCTTTTGTTGCTGTTTTACCAGTTCCAATAGCCCAAATCGGTTCATATGCGATAATTGTTTTTAAAGCATCTTCTGTTGAAAGACCTTCGTATGCATTTAAAATTTGCTTTTTAACAAAAACATTCGTTTGATTTAATTCTCTAGTTTCTAATGATTCTCCAACGCAAACAATTGGTGTAAGGTCATGTTGAAGTGCTTGTTTTGTTTTCGCATTAATGATGGCATCATGTTCATGAAAATAGTCACGTCTTTCTGAATGACCAACCACAACATATTCAACACCATACGATGTTAACATTTTTGCAGAGATTTCCCCAGTATATGCGCCTTCTTCATATTGAGACATGTTTTGAGCACCAATACGTAAATGTTCATCTTCTCTTTTAACAAGATCTCTAAGCATAATAGATGGCGCACAAATGACTGTTTCTACAAGATTTCTATCTGGAATTACTTTAGCAACTTCATAGATGAAACTAATTGCTTCATCTCTTGTTTTATACATTTTCCAGTTTCCGGCAATGACTCGTTTTCTCATTAACCTAAAATTCCTGATACGTCTTTAATTGCTTCTTCAGCGCGAGTTCCACGTGCAATAATTCTTACATTTTCACCATGTGGAACTGCTAGAGACATCAGTGCTAAAATTGACTTTAAGTCAACGACTTTATCTTGATAATGAAGTTCGATATCAACGTTATATTTTGATGCAGCTTGAACTACTTTTGCAGCTAAACTTGCGTGTAATCCTGTTGTTGATTTAATCATAATTTCTTTTTCCATAATAATATCCTTTCTATTAAAAGGTTGGTGGGGTTGAAATCCACAAAACCTTGCATGGATGGTTTGAATGATTCACCAAGTAATGTTCTTGGTTTGCTAAATAATAAAACGTTTCACCTTTTTTAATGGTGTATTTTTTCTTATTAAGGTATAACGTTACAATACCTTCTAAGACATAACCAAACTCTTCACCTGGATGAGGTTGATCGGTATTAGATTGACCTCCCGGCTGTAATTTAATCATGATGGGTTCCATCTCATATTTTACAGCGTTTGGAACAATCCAGTAAATCATATGCTTTAAATCATCATCTTCTTTTTCATAAAAATCTTCTTCTTTAAAAGTGACGACTTGATCATTTTCTTTTGAGAAAAAATCGTGAACATCCGTCCCTAACACTTCTAAAATATTAAATAGAGTAGACATAGAAGGCGATGTTTTATTATTTTCAAGTAATGATATAAAACCTTTTGTAAGTTCTAAACGTGATGCAAGTTCATCTTGTGTTAAGTTATTTCCTAAGCGTAACGCTTTAAGTTTTTTACCGACATCCATTATTTATCATCAACACATGCAATTCCAGGTAAGAGTTTTCCTTCTAAATATTCAAGAGATGCACCACCACCTGTAGATATATGTGCAAAGTCATTTTCATATCCAAATTGAATAACAGCAGCTGCAGAATCGCCACCACCAATAATGGTTGTTACTGAATCTTTTAACTCCACAAGTTTCTTAGCAAATCCTTTAGTACCTTCAGCAAATCTAGGGAATTCAAACACACCTAAAGGGCCATTCCATATGACTGTTTTTGCTTTTTCAATGTAAGAAAAATATGTTTTTAATGTCTCAGGTCCAACATCCATACCCATTTCATCACTTGGAATTTCTGACTTTAAACGAATATTTTTTTCTGATTCTGGATCAAAATCTTTCGCAGTAACTACATCTGTACCAAGAACAATTTTACCTTTTGCTAAATCAAGTAGTTCTAATGCTAAATCGACTTTATCTTTTTCTACTTTAGATAAACCAACATCATAACCTTGCGCTAAATAAAATGTATATGCCATCGCACCTGTAATGATGACGTAATCAGCAACTTCTAATAATTTTTTAATGACATTAATTTTATCTGATACTTTTGCACCACCTAAAACTGCAACAAGTGGTCGTTCTGGGTTTGCAATTGTATCACCAATAAATTTAATTTCTCGCTCTAATAAAAACCCAGCAACAGACGTTTCTATATGATTTGCGATTCCTACATTTGAAGCATGTGCACGATGAGCTGTTCCAAATGCGTCATTGACAAATACATCTGCAAGTGATGCCCAATATTTTCCAAGTTCTTCGTTATTTTTAGATTCTTTTTTTCCTTCAACATCTTCAAATCGAGTGTTTTCTAACATCACAACTTGACCTTCATTTAAATTTGAAACAGCTTCTTCAACCTCTTTACCTCTCGTAAATGGAACGAATGTAACAGTTTGATTTAAATGTTCTGCTAATCTTTTTGCAACCGGTGCAAGTGAACTGCCTTTTTTATCTTCTTCATTTTCAACACGTCCTAAATGAGAAAGTAAAATAAGTTTCCCACCTTGGTTTAAGATATAACGAATTGAATCTAATGCTGCAACAATACGGTTTTCATCACTGATTTCGCCGTCTTTCATAGGGACATTAAAATCAACACGCATGATGACTTTTTTACTTTTTAAATTGATATCAAGAATGGTTTTTTTAGCCATGACCATCTCTCCTTTTTATTGTTTTTCCACAAGAATTATACCATATAATAAGTATATTTATAAAAATCATCCGATGAAAATGTTTTCCATAATTTCTTTATGTAATCGCAATCCTTTGAGTATCGATGATTTTATATATCGACAGTTTTTTTGGATTTCAAAATGCGTTTTTTCAAAATATATGTCACATATTCCTTCTTTATCCACAAGCTTTTTGATCGCATGAATATTCAATGCATAATTATTTGCTGATCTATATCCATAGACCACAATGAGTGTTGTTTTGACATTGATAAAAATAGGAATTTGATATTGATTTCCATACTTCTTTTTATAATTTTTTAAATAACTAAACACGTCATTAAGTTGGTATTTCATATACGTATTGATGACATACGTTAAATGATGATTCAAAGTGATTGATTGACCATTTTGAAAGACGATCGATTTGAAGTTTTGATAATGTATGTATTCAATCATTATTTTATAAAAAAAGAAGCTTATTAAGCTTCTTTAGTAACTTTTTTCGTTGGTTTAACTTCTGCGTTAGGATCAATGAGTAAACTTTGTTGCGTTTCTGGATCGAAAAAGTGAACTTTATTCATATCAAGTGTGAGTTGAATTTTGTCACCAATATGAATATTTGTTCTTGCATCTACGGACGCACAAATATTGGATTCATGGACAAGCGTATAAATATTCGTTTCAGCGCCTAGTAACTCAGCAACATCAACAACGAGATCTAACGTTGCATTTGGATATGCTTTTTTAACAACTTGATCATCATGAATGTCTTCTGGACGAATACCTAATACAATATCTTTTTCAATCATTTTATGATACTTAACAATTTCAAATTTATCTTGTGGGATTTCAATCGTGTGTTTCCCAGCTGTAAAAATACCTTCTTTACTTACACGGCCATGGATGAAGTTCATCGGAGGTGTTCCAATAAAACCAGCAACAAACATGTTATTTGGATGATCATAAATCTCTTTTGGAGATCCTACTTGCATGATATAACCATCTTTCATAACAACAATACGGCTTGCCATTGTCATCGCTTCAATTTGGTCATGGGTAACATAAATCGTTGTTGTTTCGATTTTGTTGTGTAATTTAATTAATTCACCACGCATTTGAACACGTAATTTTGCATCTAAGTTTGATAGTGGTTCGTCCATCAAGAACACTTTCGCATTACGTACAATCGCACGACCTAATGCAACACGTTGGCGTTGTCCACCTGATAATGCTTTAGGTTTTCTATCTAAATACGGAGACAGTCCTAATATTTCTGCAGCTTGATTTACTTTTTCTTCAATTTGGTCTTTTGGCATTTTACGTAATTTTAATCCAAATGCCATGTTGTCATACACGTTCATATGTGGATATAACGCATATGACTGGAATACCATCGCGATATTTCTATCTTTAGGTGCTTTATCATTCACCATCTCTTCATCGATAAATAATTCACCTGAGGTAATTTCTTCTAGTCCTGCAATCATTCTAAGTGTGGTTGATTTTCCACATCCTGATGGTCCAACGAAAACAATAAATTCTTTGTCTTTAATGGACAAGTTAAAATCAAAAACAGCTTGTACACCATTTGGATATATTTTATTGATGTCTTTTAATTGTAAGGTTGCCATAACTACTCCTTTTATACTTTATAACTCAATTATAAAGTAATGGATGCGTTTTCACAATGTGCACATTGCACATGCTTTTTATATCAGTAAATGATAAATTAAAAATCCATCATAAAATGATTTAACATCAAACCCAGTGACTTCTTTAAACTTTTCTAAACGAATCATTAAGGTATTTCTATGAATAAAAAGTTCTTTTGAAGCTGTCATCATATTTTGATTATTTTCTAAATACGCTTTAATCGTATCTAACATATACTGCTGATCATGATATTTTCCCAAAATAAACTTTCTCATACTTGTCATATTCATATGAAGTTTTAGACTTACTAAATATTGATTATGAATGACTCCGCGCTTGACGTTCAATTCTTTTTCCACTAATTGATCAAATTGATCAATATGAATAAATAGTGATTTTTCATCTATCGAAGGAGACATGTATACTAAAAAATCAGATAATAATTCTCCTGATAAATCTTCAAATAAAACTTTTAAATCATCTACATATGTCATATCATACGTATAAATGACATGATTTTTATACACGATTTTATTTAATTGTGAAAATTGACTCTCCATGAATGTATCAATGACCACATCGTTGATGTCAATTTGTTTAAAAAGTATATATTTCATGAGTTACCTATGTTGTTATCTTAACATATTTCTAATAAAAAAAGCGTATTAAATACGCTTCTTAAATTATCCAATTGACCCTTCCATCTCAAGTTTAATGAGTTGGTTAAGTTCAATGGCATATTCCATTGGTAATTCTTTTGCGAAAGGTTCAATAAATCCCATGACGATCATTTCTGTTGCTTCTTCTTCTGATAAACCACGGCTCATTAAGTAAAAGAGTTGATCTTCACTAATTTTTGAAACAGTAGCTTCATGTTCTAAGAACACATCACTATTTCTAACACTGTTATAAGGAATGGTATCTGAATATGATAAATCATCTAAAATAATCGTGTCACATTCAACGTGTGCTTTTGCACCTTTTGCTTTTTTACCAAAGTTGACTTTTCCTCGGTAATTGACTTTTCCACCACCACGTGAAATCGATTTTGAAATGATCGTTGAAGTTGTATTTGGTGCAACATGGATCATTTTAGCACCTGTATCTTGATGTTGACCTTTACCTGCAAAAGCAATTGAAATGGTTGTTCCTTTTGCATAAGGTTCTAATAAAACACATGAAGGGTATTTCATATTGACATTTGACCCAAGGTTTCCATCAATCCATTCCATATGTCCATTTTCATAAACAAAGGCACGCTTGGTCACTAAGTTAATGACATTTGATGACCAGTTTTGTATGGTTGTATAACGACATGTTGCATCTTTCTTAACAACAATTTCTACGATGGCAGCATGCAAGGAGTCTTTTGTATACGTTGGTGCAGTACACCCTTCAACATAGTTGACGTAAGCACCTTCATCAACAATGATCAGTGTACGCTCAAATTGTCCCATTTGATCACTATTGATTCTAAAATACGATTGCAATGGTTTAGGAACATGAACGCCTTTTGGAACATAAATAAACGATCCACCACTCCATACTGCTGTATTAAGTGCTGCATATTTATTATCGTTATATGGAATCATTTTTCCAAAATATTCTTTAACAAGTTCGGGATATTCTCTAAGTGCAGTGTCTGTATCAACATAAATTACGCCTAAATCTTCAAGTTCTTTAAGTGTACTGTGATACACAACTTCAGATTCAAATTGCGTTGAAACACCTGCTAAATATTGACGTTCAGCTTCTGGAATACCGAGTTTTTCAAAGGTGTCTTTAATTTCTTCAGGAACATCATCCCATGATGTTTCAGCACGTTCACTTGATTTGATGAAATACGTGAATTCGTCAAAATTTATAAATGATAAATCCGGTCCCCAAGTAGGATTAGGAACAGACACAAATTGTTGATATGCTTTGACTCTTATATCTGTCATCCAAGATGGTTCTTGTTTATATTTTGAGATTGCAATGACGACTTCTTCACTAATCCCTTTAGGAATTGAGTAGAAAGGCGTTGTTTCAGTTTTAAACCCGAATTGATAATCGCCTACGATTGCATCTATTTTTTTCTTATTGTCATCCATGTGAAGCCTCCTGTAATGATATTAATCCTTTTTCTGCCGCTTTCCAAGATAATGTTGCACATTTAATTCTTGCTGGAAATTGGCTGACACCTGAAAATGCAACGGCATCTTTAAATAGTATATCTGTATTATAAGGTAATCCTTTGATAAGTTCGTAAAACTGCTTGATAATGTCTATTCCTTCTTGAATGGTATGTTTTTCTAGTGCGACAGACATGACACTCGCACTTGCACAACATATAGAACAACCACTACCTTCATGAACAATACGTTCAATGATATTTTTTTCAGTAAATAGTTGAATGGTAATTTCGTCGCCACAACTAGGATTATTTAAATGAATTAAAAGTCCCTTAGAGTCTGAGATCAGTCCTTTGTTTCTAGGATACTTATAATGATCCATAATGACTTGCCTATATAAGTCTTGCATCGTCACTCCTTTTTAAGTTTGAAAAAATTGGAAAGCACTGTCAATAACTTCTAATAACTTTATGATATCTTCTTCATCATTATAAATTTGAAAAGAAACACGTATCGTTGCAGACGTTTGAAATCGTTTTTGAAGTAATTTCGCACAGTGATGTCCTGTTCTAACTGCAATATGATGTTCTGATAAAAACGACTGAACATCATGAGCATGGACATTTTTAATATTAAACGTGGTAATGCCGATATCGGCATTAGGATTGTAAATGTGTATGTATGGTCTTGTTTTAAGTTCATCAATAAGTATCTTTTGAAGATGTTTCGCATGTTTAAGGATATACTCATGACCAATGTCTTTAATATACCTTAGTGCTGGTGCTAATCCAATGACTTCAGCAATCGGTGGTGTTCCAGCTTCTAAACGCTCTGGGAGTTCAAAATAGGTTTGTTCATATAAATCGACTTCATCAACCATTCCACCTCCAACTTCAAATGGGGTTAACTGATTAAGTGCTTCATATTTTCCATATAAAATACCAACTCCAGTTGGACCAAAACATTTATGACCTGAAAAAGCTAAGAAATCACAATCTAATGCTTGAACATCAATTGGAATATGTGGTGCTGCTTGAGCTGCATCAACAATGACCAATGCACCTACTTGATGTGCTTTTTCAATAATTGGTTTTAAATGTGTGACATATCCCATCACATTAGAAACATAGGTTAAAACAACGAGTTTTGTAAGTGATGAAATTTGTTTAACAACTTCTTCTGAATCAATTCTTAGCTCTTGATCTAAGACGGCATAAGTCAGGGTTGCACCAGTATTTTTTGCAAGTCTTTGAAAAGGAAGAAGAGAAGCACTGTGCTCGAGTTCAGAGGTAATGATTTCATCACCAATTTTTAGTAATTTTTCAAAATGATACGCAAGCATGTTCATGCTTTGTGTTGTCCCTTTTGTAAAAATAATCTCTTCTCTTTGATTTGCATGAATAAACGCAGCAACCATATCTCTAGATGCTTCATATGCTTGCGTGGTCTCAATCCCTAGCACATAATTCCCACGACCTATATTGACTCCAGATCGCTCATAATAATCAATCATGGCATCAAGACTTGTATTTAATTTCAGTGAAGATGCTGCAGAATCTAAATAAACAAGCGATGGATTTTTATCAATCGCTTTGAATCTGCTCTTTAATGTTGACTCCATTAAATCCTTTCGTAAATCGTAGTTTCTAATCGGTCTACTAATGCTTGATCATTGATTTCATCTAAAATGGGTTTGATATATCCTTTGATAATCAATTTTTCTGCATCTATTTTTGACAGTCCACGACTTTGAAGGTAATAAAGCTGTTGTTCTTCAATTTTACCAACGGTTGCACCGTGTCCCGCCTTAACATCATATTCATCGATTAATAAAATAGGGTTCACATCAACTATTGAAAAGTCTGAAAGTATGATGCCTTTTAATGTTTGAAAAGCATTTGCTTGTTTCATTCCTTTTTCAATTTTCTCAATACCATTGAGTATGACACGTCCATAACCATTAGAAATACCGACATTATACATATCACCATATGAACGTGGTGCATAATGTGTCATGTGAACATCCACAGTTTGCTGCTGTTGATCATTTGAGACAACGATGGCATTGACCATTGCGCGTGCATTCTCTCCGTTTAAATTCACTTTCAAATCTGCTTCTAGGTTTTGTGATAAGAATCCTGAAATGACATGTAAATTAGCATCTTTTTGCACTTGAATGGTTTGAGAAATGTTCGTTTTAAATGATTTTTCTTCCGAAATCAAAACATATTTTACATGACTATTTTGTTTTACATTAAGCGTTAAAACGATTGTTTCAAGATCTTTCAATGATGCTTTAAATTCAACAATTAATGTGACTTCACTATTTGATTCCACATTAAATGTATACTCGCTATTTTCTGATAGTGTCATATGTATCGGAGTTTCTATGATTGAATTTTTAGGTACTGTCAATATGTTTTGATTGAACCAAGCTTGATAGTGATCTAAAAGCTGAATCATTGATTTGCCTCTTTTTCTTCAAAATCAATACCTAACTCTTCGCGAACCCAGTCATAACCTGATTGGTCAATTTTTGCAATGAGTTCTTGTCCACCTGTTAAAACAATTTTTCCATCAATCATAATGTGAACATGTGTTGGTTTGATATAATCTAAAATTCTTTGATAATGTGTAATTAAAATGACACCAAATTGATCTTCTTTAATCATATCAGAGACACTATGTCCTACAATTCTTAATGCATCTACATCAAGACCCGAGTCTATTTCATCTAAAATCGCAAATTTAGGCTTTAACATTTTAAGTTGAAGAATTTCATTGCGCTTTCTTTCTCCGCCTGAAAATCCTTCATTAAGGTAACGGTGTGCAAGGTCTTCTCGCATTTTTAAATCTTTAATTGCACCTTCATATGACATTGCAAAATCGATAAGATTCACATCTTTACCTGTTGTTGCTCGCATGGCTTGTCTCATAAAATCACTATTCGTGACACCTGGAACTTCAGCTGGATATTGCATCGCTAAAAACAAACCTGCACGCGCACGTTCATCGACTTCCATATCAAGGATATTTTCATTATCTAATGTGACTTTACCTTCAGTGACTTCGTATTTTGGATTTCCCATGAGAGCACTTGCAAGTGTTGATTTTCCTGTTCCATTTGGACCCATGATTGCATGAATTTCACCAGATCGAACGGTTAAATCAACACCTTTTAATATTTGTTTTTCTTCCACCGATACGTGGATATTTTTTATTTCTAATGTTGCCATGATAGCCTCCTTATGATTCTTTATTATTATAGTATAAAAAGCTGCTTTTTTAAACTTTTATGCTAATCTGATACTCACTCATGACATGTATGTTTAAGTATGGTATGATGGAAATGTACGAAAAAAATGAAGGGGTCATATATGGTAGATAACTCTAAATCTAAATTACTTGTCATCGAATATAGTGTTATCGTTTATTTGATACTGTTTTTATTCAATTTAGTTTATATGAATATCATGATTACACGACCTGATGAAATTTATCTCTCAGATTTACTTTTATGGATTCATATTATATTAATGATTGGCTTTTATATTTATATTAAATTATTTCAAAAACGTAAAGAAGTTGTGTTTATTATTCATATCTACAAACGATTTTTATTGATGACTTTGTTATTACATATTGTTTATTTTATTAGTGTTTATTTGCAATCTTATATTTTAATTGATGATACATTGATTATTATTAGAGATAAAATATTAAGAGGGAATCCTGCACTCATTTTAGATTTCTCTAGCTATAATTATACGGTTTTATCTTATGTTGTCAGTCTTCTTCAAAGTGTTAATTCACCGCTTATTCTTCTATTTATGTCTCTTTGGACCATGCGCTTATATTATCAAGCAAGCACCATTCAAGTGATCGAACAACCATTAAAGAAATACGATTCATTTTTATATAAACTTATGGTTCCAATCTTATGGTTTTTACTCATGATTTCAAGCTTTTTATCAATTAACTTATTAAGTATCACTTATAGTTTCGTACAATCTTTAGAGATGTTTTTAGGTATTTTACTGTTTATTTTTTCTACAGTTGGATA
>JAQCDH010000001.1 GCA_027620815.1 Bacillota bacterium
ATGATTTAGTTTTTTAATGATTGTATCGACCGCGAGCTTCAGTGTTTTATCTTGTTTGAGTTCATTTTCAATTTTCTCACAAGCTGTTAATACCGTTGAATGATCCCTGTCTCCAAATAACGAACCAATGCTTTTATAAGGAATATTGTGGTGTGTTTTAATTAAATACATTGCGATGTGTCTTGGAATGACGTATTTAGAATGTCTTTTTTTACCAATAAGGTCATCAATTGAAATCCCGTAAAAATCACTGACAACACTTTGAATACGGTCGTAGTTGTTTTCGTTAAGTTGATTACTTTTCCGTCTGGTTTTTAATAGAGGCTCTAAAGCTTCTTGAGCGTGCTCGATGGAAAGATCAATATTATTTGTAAGTGCATAAAATAAGACACGCTTTAAAGCACCTTCAAGCTCTCTTATGTTTGTTACAAAAGAAGACGCAATAAAGTTCAAAACATCATAACTCATCGCCTCTGCTTGCGATGTTTCAGAAGATAATTTTCTTTTTAAGATTTCAATTCTGTGCTCTAAATCTGGAACTTGGATATCAACACTTAAGCCCACCTCAAAACGTGATGTTAGTCGTGACATCATGTTTTTTAATTCTGAGGCGGGTTTATCACTTGTAATGACAATTTGTTTATTTTGTTGATACAAAATATCAAAAAGCTTAAAAAACTCCATTTGAGTTTTTGTTGCACCACCCATAATTTGGATGTCATCAACAAGTAAAACATCCATATCACGATATTTAAGATGGAAATCATCCATTTTTTGTCTTTTTAGTAAGTTTGCAAAATCTTCAATAAAACTATCTGCTTTGACATATAAAACTTTTGCGTATGGATCGTTATCTAAAATATAATTTCCTATTGCCTGGGTTAAATGTGTTTTTCCTAATCCCACATCACCAAATATATAAAGAGGATTGGCAACAACGCCTGGTTGATCAGCAACCTTCATCGCCATTCTAAAAGCAAACATGTTACTTTTACCAACAACAAAATTATCGAAGCGAAAAGAACCGTTTAAATTTCCTAAACGGTATCTACTTTCTAAATCTAAATCCGGAGAAACAATATCATACTCGGGTTCTATTTCGTTTTCCAGCAAAAACTTAAAACGAAGCGTTTCACCACTATGAATTTGAGCGAGATCTTGAATTTTAGATAAATACAATCGCTGTATCCGGTTTTTAATGAATTCGTTGGGTACAAGAATATAAATAACGTTATTTAAAACTTGATGAATTGTCTGAAGAGGCTCAAAAACCTCACCGAAAGTATCTTCATCATAAGTTTGTTCAAGTTCAGATAAAATTGTTTGCCATAATATGTCGTAGTTGTCCAAAACAGTCTCTCCTAAAAATAATAATGAAATATTAGCATAAAAAAAACAGAAACAAATAAAAAAATAACAACAAAAATTGTGGATAACTTTTTATAAACACGTAAACAAAAAGTAAAAATTGTGGATAAAAAAAGACACTTTAAGGCTTAATAAAGACATTTTAAGAGTTATCCAATTGTCCACAATGTCTATAACTATAATAAATAGTTGTCCACATTAGAGCCTAGCATCTAACTTTATAATGGATTCTTGTTGACAAAGATAAAACCTTTATATATAATAACAAAGCATGGTTTCCTATGAAGGGTGGTAAGATAAATGAAAAGAACATATCAACCAAATAAACGCAAACGTCAAAAGACACACGGCTTTAGAGCAAGAATGGCAACTGTTGGTGGACGCCGCGTACTTGCAAGACGTCGCGCAAAAGGTAGAGCGCAGCTCACCGTTTAATTGTAATTTATAAATAACTAGGACTACTCGACTAAATTTCAAAGAGACGTCCTTTTTTTAAAAAAAAATATGAAAAAAAGATACCGACTAAAAACAAAGAAAGAAATTGATTTTGTTTTTGCAAATAAAAAAAGTGTTAAAAACCAATTTTTTGGTATCCACTTCATTAAAAACTTGGATCAACCACACTTTAGGTTTGCACTATCTATTGGAAGAAAGTACGGCAATGCTGTTGCTAGAAACCTTAGAAAAAGACAAACTCGAATGATTGTTTCTTCGATACAACAAATTTCAAACCATGTCCAATTTGTTGTTGTTATTTACCCAAAATCAAATCAGTTAAGTTTTGAAGAAGTCAAAAAAAATGTGTTGCAACTTATCGATCAAGCAACACTCACGGAGAAAAATAATGAAAAAAATAGTATTGTTATTTAGTGTTATTTTTGCACTTGTCATCTTATCGAGTTGTACCCAAGAAGATGGGACGATTAAAACAGTTGTAAACCCACCTTTAAATATGGTTTACACAGAGGCTGAATTCGCAAATGGATATGTCTTTAAAGGTGAAGAGGGTGTCTCGTTTTTAAACATCAAACAATCAGGTGAAGTTGAAATCGTCCCATTAGAAAACCAAGGAATCAATGAACCTGTTGGAGATAATGGTGTTTTAACATACCGCGTATCCTATAATGACGTGCTTTATGATTTTGATATTTATGTTATTCCTAACAACGTCAATTCTAACGATACAAGCATTGTTTTGATCAATTTTGTTTTTACTGATGCAAACGTCAGAACAAACATTGGTGGTATAGAAAACCTAGAAGGGTTAGACGTCTATGTTGTTCGTGCTAACGGAACAGTTGAGATTTTAAATGCCGAAGAACACACAGAGAAATTTTCAAACAATGGGTTTATTCCTCTTCAAGAAGATGGATTTTTTGCAAACGATAGTTTTGATGTTACGTTTACCTATGAAGGAAGTTCAGCAAGTTTCGAAGTCTATGTTACAGGCGGAGAAGCGCCTATTCACTCTGATGATGCTGGGTTCTTTGATTGGATTTTAGTAATTCCGGTTGCATTCCTAACTCAACTATTTGGAGGTTTATTTGGGAACTCATTTGCACTTGGAATTTTATTTACAACCCTAATCGTAAGAACACTTGCATGGCCTATTTACGCTAAAAGTAATGATTTGAGTTTAAAAATGAATCTTGCACAACCTGAAATGCAACGCGTCCAAGGTAAGTATGCAACAAGAAAAGATCCCCAATCACAACAACAAATGCAAATGGAAATGATGGGTGTATATAAAAAATACGGCATTAATGCGTTTGGTTGTTTATTACCATTTCTACAAATGCCAATCTTTATTGCAATGTATAGTGTCGTTAGGAGAATTACAATTCCAGGCGGCATGTATTCAGAACAAGTTTCAAACACCATGTTCTTTGGAATTGATTTAGCAAATACAAACGATGGGATTACAGCAATTGTATTAGCAGCGATTGTAGGTGCAACCATGTTTGGACTTCAAAAACTTGCGATGTCTAAACCAAGTTATGCCAAAACAGTTGTCAATCCTAACCCACAAGCACAACAATCTCAACAAACCATGAAATACGTGAGTTACTTTATGGTTATTATGATGATGTTTATTTCATACCAAAGTAACGCGCTTGCTATTTATTGGATTTTTGGTAACTTATATTCACTTACACAAACAATTATAAACAGAAGACTAAGCGAAAAGAAACATGCAAAACTAAAAGAAAAAGAACTTTTAGGAGGTCTTGTTAAATGATATTAAAACGTATTGAATTAGAAGCTAAAAATGAAACTGAAGCTCGCGAACGCGCTGCAGAAGAATTAAGAATTCAACCAGAAAAACTAAAAATCACACTTACTCGCGAGAAAAAAGGTTTTTTTGCTGGCGGAAATAACTTATATGAAGCCATACCGGACGTCAATTTAACACTTGAAGGAAAAACCTATTTAGAAAGCATATTACAAACGATGGATGTTGAATTTAAAATGGAACTTAGAACAAAAGACGATGGTAAAGAAATCCACTATAATGTCCAATCTACAGATAACGCAGTACTTATTGGAAGAGAAGGAAGAACGTTAATTGCGCTTCAATATTTACTTAGAAGTTATTTGCAGACGTTTGTTCAAAGTCAAGCTGTGATTACGCTTGATATTGCTAACTATTTTGAAAACCATAAACGCCAACTAGAAATCCTTGCAACGAAAACTGCGAAAGACGTTGCTAGGTCTAAAATCGAAGTTAAACTTGATCCAATGAACGCCTATGATAGACGCATCATTCACACAAAATTAAGTGAATGGCGCGATGTAGAAACTGAATCTCAAGGTGAAGGCGAAGAACGCGCACTTGTCATTCGTCCAAAAAAGTAGCCCAGCTACTTTTTTTTATATCCAATATGTTATAATCAAATCAAGTAAAAAAAGGAAAAAACACGCAATGACATTGATTTTCTTAAAAATAAAAAAACCAGTTTTAAGATACATCAAAACAAGCGCGCTTATTGTCATAACGGGCCTTATTTATAGTTTGGGAGGAGTCATAAGACTTGATATTGAAGCCACCCAAAATATTCATACATTTACATCTAGAGCAGAAACAACACCAGAGCACACACAAACAATTAACGGATATACATTCAATTATTTTCCTGTTTCACGTGAAACATTTGAATTAGACGATCAAAGAAATGTATTTTTTGATGAAAATAAGACAAAACTTGGTCAAACGGGTGACATCATTGTTACACAACAATCTCCGTTTCCAAATATTCCAGGAATCCACCAGTGGATCACGTATTATTTTGGGGGTCACGCGTCTTTAGTGAACGAGGACAACAAATTATACGAGGCAACCGGAATCGGAAGTGCAAACATTTTTGAAGTCATGTTGTTTCCGGGAAACAAAGAACATGATTTTGATATTTCCGTCACACAAAGCAACAACTACTGGTTAAACACAAATAGAAGAACAGAGTCAAACCCGGCATTTCCTTATTACGGCTCATTTAACAGAAACGAGTTTTTAAGTTTGCGTGTTAAAAATATTACAAACACCCAAAGAGCAGGTGCTGTTGAATATGCGAGAACGTTATATGAAGAAAAAGCACTATATAACTATACTTTTTTTCTAGATGTTGAATATAAATATTATTGCACAGATATGATTTCAAGAGCGTATCAAGATGTCATGGTTCCAACACACCGACAAAGAGGTTACGCACAAGCTCTTAATGATCGATTCATTACATCAGTCAACGACTTAATTAATGCAGAAGAAACCTATATTACAAGTTACATTAAAATAGAAAATAATGTTGTATCTATTTATTATTTAGAGGATATTGAAGGAGGATCACAATGATTGAAATTGTAACACTTGTTTTACTTGTGAGTCTCATGATCTTTTTGGTTGTATTTTTAGTAATACAAAACCAAAAAAAAGCGATTCCTCAAGATCAAAGCGATTTAAAAGTCTACATGCAAAAAGAGTATGAAGGTTTAAAAACTCAACTAAGAGAGCTGATTTATGAATCAAACGAAAAAAACACAAAAGATTTATATAAGTTTAAAGATTTAATTACAGTACACATCGAAAACAAATTAAAAGAAATGAACACGCTCGTTGAAAAAAGACTTCAGGGTGGATTTGAAAGAACCAATGAAACGTTTGTTAATGTTGTTGAAAGATTATCTAAAATAGACGAGGCTCAAAAAAACATTGAGCAATTATCAAAAGAAGTCGTGAGTTTAAATAGCGTTTTAGCTGATAAAAAAACAAGAGGGATTTATGGAGAAGTTCAACTTTATCAACTTTTATCCGCTGTTTTTGGCCAAGACGAAAATCTTTATAAAACGCAGGTGAAACTGTCTAACCAAACCATCGCAGACGCGGTTTTGTACGCACCAGAACCACTTGGTATGGTTGTGATAGATTCAAAGTTTCCACTAGATAACTATAAAAGAATGACCAATAGCGAATATCATCAAACAGAAAGAGATACTGCAAAAAAATTGTTTCAATCGGATGTTAAAAAACATATCGATGATATTGCAAACAAATATATTATTGAGGGTGAAACGTCACACCAAGCAATACTATTCTTACCTGCAGAAGCTATTTTTGCTGAAATCACCGCACATCATGAAACTTTAGTAGAGTACAGCAATAATAGGCGCGTTTGGTTAACTTCGCCTACAACACTATTTTCAACGCTCACAATGATACAAGTCTTTGTTCAAAACTTAAAAAGAGATGAACAAACAAAAGTCATTATTGATGAACTTAATAAACTTAACATCGAGTTTATGAGATATAGCGAACGTTGGGAAAAGTTGAATCGTTCGATTGACACGATTAAAAAAGATGCTGAAAAAATGTCAACCACCACTGAAAAAATTAAAAAGAAATTTGATTATATTAAAGATGCTAAATTCGAAGAAGCGCGATTCATAGATAACATGACTAAAGATGAGGATAACGATGGAGACGACAGTTAAGTATTTATTTGAAAATCACCAGCAATTAGATCAACAAGAAGTTACCATCTATGGATGGGTAAGAAACAACCGAAGCCAAAAAAACTTCGGGTTTATCAATTTTCACGATGGAACGACATTCCCAACACTACAAGTTGTTTACGAAGAAACACTACACAACTTCAAAGAAACTCAAAAAATACGTGTAGGTAGTTCCGTTGAAATTCATGGAAAGCTCGTGTTGACGCCTGATATGAAACAGCCTTTTGAAATTAAAGCAACACAAATCGCGCTTCTTGGGGATTCCCCGGAAGATTATCCAATTCAACCCAAAAGACATACAAGAGAGTTTTTAAGAGAAGTTGCGCATCTTCGCATGCGTACCAATCTTTTTCAAGCGGTCTTTCGAGTGAGAAGCGAAGCCGCAATGGCCGTTCATCAATTTTTTAATAAGCGAGGATTTGTTTATACCCATACACCACTCATTACAGGAAATGACGGTGAAGGTGCTGGATCGATGTTTCAAGTGACCACGCTAGACTTAAAACAAACGGGAAAAGAAAAAGAAATTGATTATTCCAAAGATTTTTTTGGAAAACCAACCTATCTTGCAGTGACTGGCCAATTAGAAGCTGAAGCATACGCGATGGCGTTTAAAAACGTGTATACATTCGGACCTACTTTTCGAGCCGAAAAATCAAACACCCAAAGACATGCATCTGAGTTTTGGATGATTGAACCAGAAATGGCTTTTTGTGATCTTGAAGGAGACATGAATGTTGCCGAAGATATGGTTAAATACGTCATTGAATATATATTAAAAACTTGTCACTTTGAAATTGATTTCTTTAATGAGTTCGTTGATAAAAACCTTAAAGAAAGACTAACACTTGTATTAAATAGTAGTTTTGAACGAATTACTCACGAAGAAGCAATCAATCAACTACTAGCCTCTAATCATCCTTTTGAAAATAAACCAACACACGGTCAAGACTTAAACACAGAGCACGAAAAATATTTAACTGACGTCCTATATAAAACACCTGTATTTATTACGCATTGGCCTAAAGATATTAAAGCGTTTTATATGAGAATCAATGATGACCAAAAGACGGTTGCAGCAATGGACTTACTCGTTCCAGGAAGTGGAGAACTTATCGGTGGATCTCAAAGAGAAGAACGATTAGACCTCCTTATAAAAAGAATGAAAGAAATGCATGTTCCTATAGAAGAATTTAATTGGTATCTTGATTTAAGACGTTATGGCGGTACCGTTCATAGTGGATTTGGGATGGGGTTTGAAAGACTCATTATGTATTTAACAGGTGTAGAAAATATTAGAGATGTGATTCCATTTCCAAGAACACCAAACAATTGTGAATTTTGACATAAAATTTACGCAAAAAAACATTGCATTACTTGAAAAAAACTTGTTTTGATATATAATAATAATGCGAGGAAATTAAGATTGAAAAAAGACCACTATTTATTCAAAAATTTGAACACAAATATTACTTGGAGATTTTTTAACAATACAACAAAACACTAATTTTTTAAAGCGCTTAATAGAAACGATTAAGCGCTTTTTATTTTAAGAAAAACGGAGAATAGTAATGCAAAATTCACACAAGAGTTTATCTATCAAACTAGAAAATTTACACAAGGATTTTGTCGATAAAAAAACAGGAAAAATCACACGCGCTGTGTATGATTTTGATGTTGAAATTCCGTCAGGAAAACTTGTGGGATTATTAGGGCCTTCAGGATGTGGAAAATCAACAACACTTTACATGATTGCGGGACTTTTGGCACCAACAAAAGGTAAAATTTTCTTTGGTGAAACAGAAGTCACTGAATTGGACGCCGAAAAGAGAGGGATTGGCTTGGTTTTTCAAAACTATGCACTTTATCCACACATGACGGTTAGAAAAAACATTTTATTTCCCTTAGAAAATATGAATTTAAAAAAAGTGTCTATAGAAAAAGCTTATAGACAAGCGTTTTTTATTGAAACACCATCAGAAGCAAAGAGGTATTTTGATTACGTAGATGCTTTTGAAAGCCTACAAAACAAATTTAAGAGATTAGACAATGATGAGGCAAATGAAGTGAATAATGCCGTTCAAAGTTTAAAAGTTGAAAGCAAACAAAACAAAGAATTGAAACAAGCAAATAAAGAAAAAATAACAACACTTAAAGTTGAACTCAAAAACAAGCGTGATGCGCTATCTAAACAATATGAAAAAGAATTAAGCGAACTCGCTGTTGAAGATGTTAAGGCGTTATTTTCAACAATGAAACAAACGTATCAAGCAAAAGAAAAAATCTATAAAGAAACTTTAAAAAATAATTCTAATGCAGCTGTACCAGAGAGTGTTTCACTCGTTTTAGAAGCAAAAAGAACAAATTATAAAGCACTAATGGAAGACAGCATGATAGAAATGGCAAAACTCGTTGGTATTGAAGATCAACTAGACAAAAAGCCAGCCCAACTTTCAGGCGGACAACAACAACGTGTAGCGATTGCACGCGCACTTGTTAAAAAACCACAAGTGTTGTTATTAGATGAACCACTATCAAACTTAGATGCAAGACTTAGACTTCAAACAAGAGAAGAAATTAAACGCATTCAAAGAGAAACAGGTATTACAACAATTTTTGTCACACATGACCAAGAAGAAGCGATGTCGATTTCTGATGAAATTGTCTTAATGAATTTTGGTGAAGAACAACAAAAAGGCCAACCTCAAGAAGTTTATGACCAACCAGCTAACTTGTTTTCAGCACAATTTTTGGGAACACCTCCAATTGGGATATACCACGCGGAACTCAAAAAAGGACAAGTTTTTATTAACCAAAAACTTGTGTTTGAATCAGAGAAACTCTCTAAAGAAAAAGACAGACAAGTTGTTGTTGGTGTGCGTCCAGAAGGATATACTCTTGATAAAGAAGGACCATTAACAATTGAAGCTCAGTTTGTTGAAACGATTGGCCGCGATTTTGCCCTAGTGTCTATTCATTCAGCATCTACCGCACCATCATTTAGAATTATTTTAAATGACGAGGTTAATCTAAACGAACTAAAAGGAAACGTATCCTTTAAATTAAAAGAAAATAAAACCTATATTTTTGAAGAATCAAACGGTAGGAGACTTGCGTAATGTTAGAAAATAAAATTGATCGAAAAGCATGGTTTTATCTTGCTTTTCCGCTCCTTTTACTAACAGTATTTACGTTTTATCCCTTAGTAAAAACAATTTTAATCTCTATTTTTTCTCAATATAATCCGATGACAGATACATTTGGATCGTATTTAGATGTCGCTGCTTACGGCGCAATTTTTAATGATCCGTATTTTATTAGAGCCATTGGAAACACAATGATCTTAGTTTTTGTTTCCGTACCGGTCTCTACAGGGCTTGCCTTATTAATTGCAGTTGCTTTAAATTCGATTAAACCGCTTCAAAAAATATTCCAAACGGTGTTCTTCTTACCTTATGTAACAAACGGGTTAGCAATTGGGATGGTTTTTAGTGTCATGTTTTCACACCCATTAACAGACGGTTTAATGGCTGAAGGTCTAATTAATACCTTGTTTAGACTTTCTAGAGACTGGGTTGGTGTGACCGCAGACCGTTCAGATTGGATGTTTGTTGTTCTGGTGTATTCTATTTGGGATGGACTACCATTTAAAATTTTAGTCTTTATTGGTGGGCTCCAAAACATTTCAAAACAATATTATGATGCAGCAAAAATTGATGCAACTCCAAAAAGAAGAATTTTAAGACACATCACCGTTCCGCTACTATCACCACTTATTAGTTATATTTTGATTACCTCTTTTATAGGTGCATTTAAATCTTATGAAAGTGTGCTTGCTGTTGCAGGATCAACAGGAAGGCTTCTTGATAGAAATCGATGGACAGCTGTTGCTTATGTCTATGATAAGATTGGTAACGTTGGACTAGACAGTAATTTTGTTTCTTACTATTCTAGAGGTGCAGCGTCTGCGGTAATTTTATTTATCATTATTTTGATATTCACGTTTATTAATTTGAATATTTCTAAAAAACGGGTTCATTACTAAGGAGAATGCGATGATACAATACATGAATCCAAGCGGTCATTACCGCGTTAACCGAAAACTAAAAGAACAACGTGCACTTTTTGTTGCAAATAAATCAATGACATATTTCTTCTTATTTGTTATGGCGTTTATTGTGATTGTGCCATTTTACTGGATGCTTAATGTGTCCTTTCAATCTAGTAACGAAGTACTTAACTCACTTAACACAAGTTTATTTCCTAAAGAATTTAGCCCACAGAATTATGTCTCAACATTTTTATACTCATCAGCACAACAAGGTGGGATTACCTTTACGAGATATTTAAGTAATACACTGATTGTTGCGATATTTTCAACTGTAGGTGGAACCTTCTTCTCAATACTTGTGGCATTTGCACTTGCAAGACTGAACTTCAAAGGAAAAGAACTTATCTTTACAATCTTACTTGCAACCATGATGATTCCGGGTGAAATGTTAATTATCTCAAACTATATTACAGTTTCAAGATTAGGTTGGGTCAATGATGATGGTATCGGATCGTTCTTGGCGATGATCATTCCATTCTTTATTTCAATTTTCCATATTTACTTACTTAGACAAACATTTAAACAAATTCCTAATGAATTGTATTATGCAGCCAAAGTCGATGGATGCAAAGACTTTAAATACTTAAGAACTGTGATGGTTCCTATGGCAAAAAGTTCAATCATCACCATCGTCATCTTAAAATTAATGGGTGCATGGAATGCCTATATTTGGCCAGATATTGTTGCAAACGAGAAATACAAACTCGTCACAACCTGGCTTAGATCTTCATTTACTGATCAAGACGCAACAGGTGTTGGTAGAGTCTTGATCAACTATCAAATGGCAGCGACTGTGATTGTGACAGTGCCATTACTACTTATGTTTATCTTTTTTAGAAAATACATCATGTCTGGAATTTCTAGAAGTGGTGTTAAAGGGTAATAAACAAAACAAAAAAGGAGAAAAGGGTATGAAAAAAGTATTATTATTATTTTTAGCACTTACTGCTGCAGTTTCACTTGCTGCATGTGGTGGTGAACGTACAGGTGAAGAAGCCGCTCGTCTTGTTGAGTGGTATGAATTATCTGCAGATGCTGATCTTGATACTACAAAAGAAATCACGATCACGTTTTGGCATCGCATGGGTGCACAATCTCAAGCACTCGTACAAAAATGGATAGAAGAATTTAAAGTTGTTTATCCAAACATTACCGTGATTGAAGAAAAAGCAGCTGGAGATTATACTGCTTTATCTGATAAGATTGCGCTTGCAATTCCTGCAGGAAATCAACCAGATATTGCTGAAAGTTATCCAGACCATATTGCACGATATGCTGCTGCAAAAGCACCACTTGCTCTGAATAACTTCATTAATAATCCAAATATTGGTTTAACAGATGAAGAAATTGCAGACTTTTTGCCAGGATTGTGGGCAGAAGGTCAAAGTTATGATGATGAAGGAACAATTCTTTCATTGCCATTTACTAAGTCTTCAGAAGCGTTTTTCTATAACGAAACATATTTTAACGAACACGGATATGACGTTCCAACAACTTGGGATGAAGTATTTGAAATTGCTGCAGATATTAAATTAAGAGAACCAGATTCATTTCCTTTTGGATATGACTCAGAAGATAACTTATTCATTACAGGGTCTAAACAATTTAATGCACCTTATACAGGATATAATGCTGAAACTGGACGCGGTGAGGTTCAATTCAACAACGACTTATCTAAAGATATGGTACGTTATTTTAAAGATAAGGTAGATAAGGGATTAATGATTACACGTGCACTTAATGGCGATGCATATAACTCTGACTCAATGAAAGTTGCAAACCCTAAAACATATATGTACGTTGGATCTACAGGTGGAACACGCTACGCTTATGTTGGTATGCCTCAAGCGGTTTTTGACGCGGGGTACCGTGTTGGTGTTGCACCACTTCCAGGATTTACTGCAGAATCTCGTTTCCAAATTCAACAAGGACCAAACATCAATTTATTCAAATCTAATGATGAACAACGCATGATTGCTGCATGGTTATTTGCGAAATTTATGTTAGAACCAGAGAGAACTGCTGAATTTAGTATTCCTTCAGGATATGCACCAATTCGTTATTCAGCTTACGAAACAACGCGTTGGACAAACTATGTTGCAGGTATTAAAGAAACCCCAACAACAATGGATGAAGCGATTGCAAAACTTGTTAAAGAAGCGATTGAAATTTTCTTAGAAAACGAAGATATTTTCTTTACATCAGCAGTATTTAATCAAAGTTCAAAAACACGATCTGAAGTTGGTGCACTACTTGTAAAAATACTTGCTTATGAAGCAGCAAGTGACGCTGATTTAGATGCTTATATTGATCAGCAATATCAAGAATCATTTGATTTTATAACGAATTAATAAAAAAAAGAAAAAGGGAGAAGTGAATGAAAAAATTATTTTTATTACTCGCATCATTCGCACTTGTCTTTGGTTTAGTTGCATGTGAAGACCCAGTAACGGTCGATCCAGCTCAAGAAACCCTACAAGATGCATATGATACATTAAACGGATTAATCTCTGACCCATCAAATATTACCGGTAACTTTACGGTCCCAACATTACTTGTTGGTGGTGTTGATGCAGTATGGTCAACCAATAATCCAGGGGTTGTCACAGTAGGACAACCAGCAAGTAACTTAGCAGTTGTAACTGTGAACCGTCCTGCATTTGGTGAACCAGATGCTAAAGTCACGTTAACAGCAGTTTTAACGATTCCATCTGAGTTAGATGCAACTCAAGAGCTTACACTTACTTGGAATTTAGAACTTACTGTTAAAGCAAGTGAAGTTGAAGAAGTCACAATTGAAAATATTGAAGACGTTCTCGCACTTGACGATGTTGCATATGATGGTACATACCAAGTAACATTAGACGGATTAACCATTGTAGGTAAAGGTTCAGATTCTGCGTTTGCATATGACGGAACAGGAATCATTCAACTTTACGGTGGAGACATGAGTGGACTTGAAGTAGGAAAAGTCTATGATGTTTCTGGTACGACTGAATGGTACTTTGGTATTTGGGAACTTGTTGCTTGGACAGCGGAATTAGATGCTACAGCAACACCACAAATGCCTACAGCTGAAGTCATTACTGATATTGCAGCATATGTCAATAATTTACTTGATACAGATCAAGACCAATTTGCTTATGGTGATGCAGCAAGCGGCGCTTTTGAAACAGTTTATGCAACAGTTACAGGACGTGTTTATGTCATTCCTGGTGACACATCAAACTACAACACCTATATTATGCCAACCAATTATGACACAACACAAACATGGGTTCCAGGTACTACAGACGAACCAACAGTTGGTTTAATGATTTACTATAATACATTTAATATGGCTGACATACAAGCATATAACGGAAAAGTTATTACAGTAGACATTTTAATTTATACATTTAGATCTAATAATAAAGCATTTGCCTTCTACTATGTAGGTGGTGAAGATGGAATTACAGCAAGCCTTACAGATGCAGAAGCAATTGAAGTTGATGGTTCAGCATTATCGATTCCATTTAACATTCTTGAAGATACTACACTAGATTTAGCAACGACAGGTGCAAATGGCACGACAATTGCTTGGACATCAGATAATGAAGCTGTCATTAATCCAACGACTGGTGCAGTCACTGTACCAACAGATGGTCAAGTTACAGTTCAATTAACTGCAACAGTATCACTTGGAACTGCAACTGCAGTTGTTAAGGAATTTACTGTTAAAGTCGGAGTATCACCAGTTGTTTCTATTTCTGAAGCGTTAGAAATTGCAGCAGGTGAACTTGCAGTAGTTCAAGGGTATGTTACATTGAATGTTGATGG
Organism: Bacillota bacterium; assembly: GCA_027620815.1. Classification (GTDB taxonomy): domain Bacteria; phylum Bacillota_I; class Bacilli_A; order Acholeplasmatales; family Acholeplasmataceae; genus UBA8290. The sequence continues at coordinate 14,303 of JAQCDH010000001.1, forward strand.
CAATAACTTCTTACTACAAGATGAAACAGGTGCACTTGATTTATATATGCCAGGTGATAGTGAACAAAAAACTGCAATTTTAGCAGCATTAGCAAGTGGAGAACTTGTTGAAGTTGTTGGTGAACGTGGTGCTTTTAGAGGATTAGAACAATTATCAGGTATCACAAGCGTTGCTGTTGTTCCTGAACCTGAAGTTGCATTCCCGATTGTTGTTGATGTAACAGCATTATCACAATTAGATGGACTCGTTGCTCAACTCGTTAGATTTAGAAATCTTGAAGTCGTAAGTATCGCTTATGACCAATATAACAACTTAGATATTACTGCAACCTTAGGAACAGAAACAGTTGTGATTCGTTGGGACTCAAGAGCTGCTACACCTGCTGGACTTCCAACAGAACTTGAAGCGGGCGACATTGTTAACGTTGTTGCTGGTGTGTATTTCAGTAACTCAGCAAGATTAAGAATTGACTCAGCAGATGATGTTTCATTACCTCCAATGACAATTGCAGCAGCATTATTAGAAGCTGTAGATACTGTTGTAACTGTTGAAGGATACATCACCATGAATGTTGATGGCAATAACTTCTTTATTCAAGATGGCACGGGTGCACTTGATATCTTTGCTGGTGGTGGTGCAAGCCCTACTAAAGATGAATTATTACGTGCGTATTACGGACGTTATGCAGTTCAAGTTACAGCAAAACGTGGAACATTTAGAGGGTTAGAACAAGTATCAACAATTACAGAATTAATGCTTTTAGATAAAATTGGTGCTGCATTCCCTACACCAACAGTTGTGACAAGTGTTGGTGATTTATCAGACTACATTGCACAACAAGTTCGTTTAGAAGGTTTAGTATTTGTAAGCCTAGCGACAGATCAATACGATAACGTTGATTTCACATTTACACTAGGTAGTGAATCTGTTGTCATTCGTTGGGATTCAAGAACAGGAGATCCAGCAGGATTCCCATTAACACTAGTAGCTGGTGATGTTGTTGATGCTGTTGTCGGTATTTACTGGAGTGATGGTGCACGTTTAAGAATTGATGCTGAAGGTGATTTTACATTACCTCCAATGACCATTGCTACCGCACTTACTGAAGCAGTAGACACAATCGTAACAATTCGTGGATATGTCACACTCAATGTCGATGGTAATAACTTCTTATTCCAAGACAACACTGGTGCACTAGATGTGTTCTTAGGAAGTGGCGCAAGTGCTGAAAAAGATGCGTTCCTAGCTGCTTACTTAGGTGGGTATGCAATTGAAATTCAAGCGACTCGTGGCACATTTAGAGGATTAGAACAAGTTTCTAATGTTCAATTTGTAAACATCATTCCAACACCAGGATTTAACTTCCCAACAGCAGTTGATGTCACAGCAATGGATGTTACTGCATTAGAAGCGTATACCGCTCAACTTGTTGAATTTAAAGGATTAGAGGTGATCAGCTTAGCGTACGACCAATACGGGAATTTAGATATTGAAGTTTCAAATGGAACTGCAACATTCTTTATTCGTTGGGACTCTAGAACAGGCGATCCTGTTGGATTACCAACTGAGTTAGTTGCTGGTGATGTAATCAATGTTGTTGCTGGCGCATACTGGAGCAATGGATTAAGATTACGTATTGCAAGTGCTGATGCTGTTGAAAAAGTTGTTGTAGCGACCCCAACTCCGGACCTATTCATTTCTGAGTATGTTGAAGGTGATGGCGGAAACAATAAAGCAATTGAATTATATAATCCAACAGCTGCTGCATTAGATCTAACAAACTATAGAGTAGTCTTATATTCAAACGGAAGTACAACCGCTTCTCAAACATCAGTACTCTCAGGTTCTCTTGCAGCTGGAGATGTATTTGTAATCTATAACAGTCAATCAGTTTCTGAAATTACTTCAGTTGGAGATTTATCAGGAAACGTAACATTTTTCAACGGTGACGATGCATTTGTTTTAGAAAAAACAACTGACGGTGGAACTACATGGGTTGTCATAGATATGTTTGGTGTTGTTGGTGAAGATCCAGGATCATCTTGGGTTGTTGGCACTGGAACAACAGCAGATGTAACTCTTGTAAGAAAACCAGGTGTGACTGGTGGTACTGGAACATGGAATCCAGAAGAATGGATTGTATATCCAGCAAATGATTTTTCATATTTAGGTTCACATACTGCGTAATAATTGATTTAACATTGTAAGAAAAAGGATAGAGCAATCTATCCTTTTTTTATTTGTAAAAAAGTATTAAAAAACGTATAATAGACATACACAAAAACCTAGGAAAACACATGGGAAAAATCTTTGGAATCACATCATATATTATATTGATTGCTTTTATCACCTTTATTGTTGCTGGTTATGCAAGAGCCAATCAAACAGTAACATTTTTAGAAGAACAAGAAGCAAGTATATATGATGATTCAAAAGATTTGATAACAGCAACTTTAATCGCAAACACACAAGGACAATTTGATATTTATATCAAAAATGATCCCATCATTGATGTTGAAATTACTCAACCAAACTATGCCTATCAACTTATGATATTTCCCGTGCTATTATACGAAAACAACAGTAATTATCATTATGAAATGATCATATTCATTTGCGATTATGAGAATACTGATTCTTTTGCTTTTTTTAATGATGATGCACTTACACTAAAAATTGATATTGCGTTTGAATCTAATCCAGAAGGGTTTAATCAAAGTGTCTTTCAAGAACAATTCGTCCAACTATATGACGATTCAATGCACATGTATGCAATCGATCAAAGACATTTTATAAAGGACACCAAAACAACACGTATTGAACGTATTGAAGTATTTTATCCAACAGAAGGATTTGATGTTTCAACATCAAAACTCATCAATACCGATGTTTATGAGGATAAGAGTTTAAGTTTTCCAGATTTCTACCAAGCAGATTTAAACACAATAGAAGAATCAAATATTCAACTTGAAACCATTAATGATAAAGATACGTGGTATCTTAATACCGAACTTAATACAATGTTTCAATCATATAACTACTTGAGTTACTTATATATAGGAATTGAAATACTTATATTTATTCCCGTCACCTACTTTACGTTTTTTCATAAAATTGTGAAGAGAATGAAAACAAACAAGGAGATCACGAAATGAGAAAAACCATCACAATAATCACGCTTCTTTTAAGTGTTTTCTTACTTCAATCGTGTCAAGGAGAAACACCAAACATTGTTATTTCTAAAGTGTTCGATGCAACATCGATGTCTAATAATGTTATTGAATTATATAATCCATCCAATGAACCAGTGGATTTAAACAAGGTTGAATTAAGAATTTATAATAATGGGTCGACAACAGACGGTGGGGATCACGCCATACAACTTGAAGGAAGTCTCGAACCAAATTCCTATTATGTAGTTTCAGGGAACAATCCAACGAATATAAATATTCAAAACAAGACAGATTATCAATATAACAATAACTTACCTTATAATGGTAATGACGTCATAGAACTTTTTTATAATAATCAAAAAGTAGATCAATTTGGGCTATTAGGATTTGATATTAATTTTGCAGTCGATCTTACAATGATAAGACTTGGTGAAAAAGAAGACTATATCGCATCAACAGAATATAATCAATTTAATTTTATTGCATATATTCCTGATTTGTTTGAGAACTTAAAAAACGATAATCATGACATTAAAACACTTGAACAACTCTATCAAGGGCCGCAATTAGAACAACGCTATTTAGATTTGCCATACGTTGACCCAAACAACAATGAATTAGGTTATGGAGGTGCAGCAGAGGTTCAATTGAACGGAGTTGCTGATGGAGATACCGCATTTTTTACCTCAATGAATGGATATCCAGGAGGGTCGTTAAGATACTTTTACTTAAACACACCTGAAGTGAATGGAAGCAATGTATCAGCAGAACCATGGGGATATGTTGCTAGTAAATATAATAAAGAATATCTTTTAAGCGAATCTAATTCAAAGACCATACACATACAATCAATTCCTGGAAATAGTCTACAAGAGGGATATGGTAGAAATCTTGGACTTGTTTGGATCAACGGGGCCCTTTCACAATTTTGGATTGTCGCAGAAGGATTATCAGAAGATGTTGGTTCACAATACCAAGCCTATGATTATTTGTTAACCTATAAAAATGTACCTTATTTAACATTTTTAAGATTTGCTCAACATAGAGCAGAACAGAATAGTTGGGCAACTAAAGGATTTCCAAATGATCCAGAAGGTGAAAAATCTCCTGACTGGAACTATGACACAAGAAGAAATACAACTGAAAATCCAGTTTGGACACCACACTTAAAACTTCCTTGGGAATAAAAGCGGGGCAACTCGCTTTTTATTATGAAATATGATATTCTATTATAATCTTCAAAAGGAGCAAACATGAAAGATGTCATCTTAAGCAAAATCAAAGCATATCACACGATTATCATCCATAGACACCTAAGGCCCGATTTAGATGCTATTGGGAGTCAAATGGGATTGAAATTTCTTTTAGAAAGACAATTTCCAGATAAAAAGATATGTGTTGTAGGGGATTTAAATACAATGAGTTATCTTGCAAACATGGACGAAGTAACTGATGAAATGTATAAAGATGCACTTGTTATTATTACAGACGTTGCTGTATCACATATGATTAGTGATGATCGTTATCTATTAGGAAAAGAAATTATCATTATCGATCACCATGAAAACGATACTGACGTAGAAAATGTTTCAATCCATTATAAAGATACGAGTTTTAACTCAGCATGTGAGATGATAATAGACATTGCTAAGACATACGATTTTCATTTATCAAAAGATGCAGCGACGTATCTTTATGGAGGGATGGTCACAGATTCTGGAAGGTTTTTATACTTAAAAAATCCAGAAAGAACCTTTTTACTCGCAAGCTATGTATCTCGTTTTGAACCTAATATCCAAGATTTATATAATTATTTGTATACCGAAACACTTTCAAGAAAAGTATTGAAAAATCAATTTTCATCATTTGAACTTACTAAAGAAAATGTTGCTTATAGAATTAACTCCAAAGCCTTAATTGAATCAACTGGTGAAGACTTTCAATCCATTAGTCGTGGTATGGTCAATCAAATGTCAGGCATTAAAGAAGTGCTGATATGGGGAAGCTTCTCTGAAGATCAGAATGGTTCTTATGTCGCCGAACTTCGTTCAAGAGATATCCCGATTGTAGATGTTGCTAAAAAATATGGTGGCGGTGGGCATTTAAATGCTTGTGGTGCAACATTAGAAAATATTGAAAAAGTGTATCAACTCATAGAAGACTTAAATGAAAAGGTGAAACAACATGACAAACATTCTACAAGAAATTAAACGATTTGATACGATTATTATTCATGGACATAAAAGACCAGATGGGGATTGCTACGGAGGACAATACGGACTCAAAGGCATTTTAAAAGCAGCCTTTCCTCAAAAGAACATTTATGTTGTAGGAGAAGAAAGTGATTACGTCAAGTACGTAGGAACGCCAGATGTGATTACTGATGATGTATATAAAGATGCATTATCAATTGTTGTTGATACAGCGACCAAAGATCGCATAAGCGACATGAGATATACACTAGGAAAAAAAGTGATTAAAATTGACCATCATATTGATGTTGACGCTTATGGTGATATGAATTGGGTAGATACGAGTTACCCTGCAGTTTCTGAAATGATTACTGACTTTGCATTTCAGCACAAGTTAGAAATTCCATTAGAATCTGCAATCGCTTTATATACAGGGTTAATTACAGATACGGGTAGATTTCGTTATCGTGGCGTTTCAAAAAGAACACATACACTTGCTGGATTATTAATCGAAGCAGGAGTTGATGTTGAACTTATTGATTCAAAACTCAGCAAAGAAACACTAAAAATGTATGCCCTAAAAGGATATGTTTATTCTAATTTTACAACTGTTGAAGGTGGATTTATATACTTAAAGATGCCAAGAGCAGTTATTGAAGAATACGGTGTCACAGATGAAGAAGCTGCTTCTGTTGTCAATTTAATAGGAGGATTAGATGGGTATCCTGTTTGGGCACTTATGATTGAATATGAGAATGAAATCCGTATAAGACTAAGATCTTCTGGACCAATGATTAATACACTTGCTGAAAAGTATGAAGGTGGTGGCCATGCAAAAGCATCAGGAGCAAGATTACCTTCTTGGGAACATGTTGATCAATTTAGTAAAGATGTCATTCAACACATAAAAGACTCAAAGGAGTAAATCATGGAGTATATTTTAGATAGTAATATTACACTAGAACAACTGTTTTATATTATTTTATTACCACTATTTTTAACATCAATCATTGCTTATTTTATCGGATTTGAAAGACAGAAGATTGGAAAAGCAGCAGGTATTTCTTCTCATATGCTTGTCGCGTTCGCAAGTGCTGCAATTGCAATCATGCAACGCCTACTTTATGAATATGAAATCAATCAACTTGGGATACAAGAAGTACAAACACAACGTATTATTGCACAAGTACTCACGGGTATAGGGTTTATTGGTGCAGGTGTCATTTTAAAAGAAAAAGGCTCAATTAGAGGAATTACCACAGCAACAACGATTTGGTCATCTGCCATCATAGGACTTATATTAGGGAGTGGGTTTCTTGTTTTAGGTGTCATTGTTGGAGTGTTGATATTTTTATTTATTTTTCTAAGAGACTTAGCAAGAGGATTTAACCCATTTAGAAAAGATCATAAAAATGAGGAGCTTGAAGACCATCTATGATGTCATCTACGATTGCAGCAATTGCTACCCCTTATGGAAAAGGTGCAATTTCAATCATTAGAATAAGTGGTAATGATGCCATTATCCTTTCATCTAATCTATTTAAAAAAATGAATCTCACTAGTCTTAAACCAAATCAAATGATACATACACAACTTCTTGAAAATGACATGGTTATAGACGATGTAATGATTACAATTTACAAAGCACCTAAATCATATACTGGTGAAGATATGGTTGAAATCTTTTGTCATGGTGGTATTCAAGTTACTCAAAATGTGTTATATGCTGTGTTAAGACAGAATATAGAACTTGCTAAACCTGGTGAATTTACAGAACGTGCGTATTTGAATCAAAAACTTGATTTAATACAAGCAGAATCAGTGATGGATCTTATTAACGCTGAAAATGACTTACAAATTAAACTGGCTCAAGCCGGTCTTCAATCTTTTATCTCAAAGAAAATTCACACATTTAGAGAAAAAATCATGTCTTGGATTACGCATATTGAAGTAAATATTGATTATCCAGAATATGAATCTGAAAATGAAATCACTCAAGCGTTTTTAATGCCACAACTCATCGAATTTATTCATGAAATTGATGTGTCTTTAAAAGAATCTAACAAAAACAAGTGGATAGTTAATGGTTTAAAAACAGCCATTATTGGAAAACCAAATGTTGGTAAAAGTAGTTTATTAAACGCGCTTATTAAAGAAGAAAAAGCAATTGTTACAAACATTCCAGGAACAACCCGAGATGTGATAGAAGGTTATATTAACATCAACGGTATTAAACTCCACTTACTTGATACAGCGGGCTTACGCCACAGTGAAGATACAATTGAACGCATCGGTATCGAAAAATCAAAACAAGTGATCGAAAAGGCTGAACTGATTATTTTTGTTGTTGATCAATCTCAACCCATTGATGAAGAAGAAAAAGCACTTTTAGCGTCCATTTCACACAAGCCGCATCTTGTTGTTGGAAATAAAAACGACATTAGTGATAATCGATCAGGCATTGACCTCATTTCGTTATCGGCTAAATCCTCAATAAATATTCATCTTTTAGAGGATGCAATCAAAAAGCTATTTGAGTTAGGCGACTTAGATTCTAGGAACATAGAATTTCTTTCTAACGAAAGACAAATCAAGCTATTAGAAAAATGTCATCAACATTTAAATCAAGCGGTGACATCAACAAAAAACAACTTACCAATCGATATGATTCAACTAGATTTAAGAGACGCTTGGGAAGCATTATCAGATATTACGGGTCAAAGGTATCACGAATCACTTGTTGATGACATGTTTAGACGCTTTTGTCTCGGTAAATAAACACCATTTCATGATATAATAACGTTAGGAGATATACATGGCATATGTCGCATTATATCGTGCATATCGACCAAAAACATTTCAAGATGTGATTGGTCAAGAAGCTGTGATTCAAACGCTTCAAAATGCACTCAAATTTAATCAAACATCACACGCCTACTTATTTAGTGGACCAAGAGGAACTGGAAAAACATCGATTGCTAAAATATTTGCTAAAGCAATTAATTGTTTTCAAGAAGATCAAGAAGTATATGATCACTGCGAGGTGTATCACACATTAAAAGCTTCTGATATGACAGATATTATTGAACTTGATGCTGCCTCAAATAATGGTGTTGATGAAATTCGTGACATAAGAGATAAAGTTAAATTTATGCCTAGTATCGGTAAATATAAAGTTTATATTATCGACGAGGTTCATATGTTAACTACGGGTGCATTTAACGCATTACTAAAAACATTAGAAGAACCACCACAACATGTGATTTTTATTCTTGCAACTACAGAAATTCATAAAATACCGCAAACGATTTTATCCCGTTGTCAACGTTTTGATTTCACACTCGTTTCTACAGATAAAATCATTAAAAAAATTGATGAAATTGCCTCTAAAGAAGTTATTAAAATCACTAAAGAAGCTACAAAAGCAATTGCTATTTTAGGTGGTGGCTCAGTAAGAGATTCCATTTCTTTACTTGATCAAGTTCGTGCTTATGCAGCAGCTGAAATTACTGAAGAAATCGTTTATCAAGTGACCGGTGCAGTATCCAGTAAGGATTTACAAGAACTTCTTCAAGCAATCGTTAATAAAGAGGCTGCAGAAGCTTTAAACATTATCAAAAAACAAATGTATCAAGGAAAAGAAGTTGGTCGAATTCTTGCCGATTTAACAGAAGCCCTTTCTCAAATACTAAAAGAAAAAGCAACCAAGCAAAAAGGATTTTACGAATCAATTTCATCCTACATTCCATTTGAAAAACTATATCATTATTTAGATGTGATTAATGCATTAAGTTATGATATTAAATATACAACTCAAAAAGAGACCTATTTAGAGCTTGCTGTTGTAAAAATGATTGAACACCAAGTAATTACAAATATTGATGTTTCATTTGAAATTCAAACATTGCGTCTAGAAATTCAAAAATTAAAAGAACATAAGCAATCGCAAGTGATGACACAACCTGAAGCTCCAATTAAAGAAGAAAAAAGAAGTGAGCCACAAGTAGGAAGAGAACCGCTTGTTACAATAGTTGATGTCGAAAGAATTTTACATCAAAGTGACAAACAAAAGAAAGAAAGTCTATTAGCAGCATGGCATAAATTAGAACAATTTGATGAACCCGGAAAAGAGTTATCAGCCCACCTGTTGTTTGAAGGTGAACTAGAAGCCGTATCAGAAAAAGAAATGCTTCTTGTTTATGATGATGTTGCAACAGCGACTCAAATGTATGATCAAGATATTAAAAATGACGTTTTAGAAATATTAAATTCAAAATCCAAAGTCATTGAAAACTACGCTGTCATTTTAAAATCAGACTGGCTTGCAATTAAGGCGGAATATGTCACATTGTGGAAACAAGGGCATACAGAACCTAAATTAACCAATCGTGATTTACAATTATATAAGAAAAGTAATCGTATTAAAACCGATGAAGCTTATGATATCGCAAAAGAATACTTCGGTGAAAAAGCAACAAAGAAAGGAAACTGATATGAATCCAAATATGTTAAACAAGCTCAAAAAAATGCAAAAACAAATGCTTGAAGCACAAGAACAACTTGAGTCCAAAGAGTTTTACGGAAAAGCAAGCGGAGTAACAGTGATTGTTCTAGGAACAAAACAACTCATCGATGTTCAAATCGATCCAGAACTATTAGCAGAAGTTGAACTACTTCAAGATGCCATTGTGATGGCAACCAATGATGCACTTAAGCAAATAGAAAAAGAAACAGATGAAACCATGGGCCGATTTGCTGGTGGCATGGGTGGATTTGGATTCTAATGTATCCAAAAAGTCTAGAAAAACTCATAGAGGATTTTCAAAAGTTACCAGGAATTGGTGAAAAAACAGCTGAAAGACTTGCACTTCACCTGATTACCACTCAATCTAAAGAAGATATTTTATTATTTTCAAAAAATTTAGAAGCAGTCACGACATCCATTCATGAATGTCCAACATGTCATATGATTACTGATCAACCCTTGTGTGATATTTGTAGTGATTCAGACAGAGAAAACATTGTGATGGTTGTAGCAGAAGCGAAAGATGTGATTTCACTCGAAAAAATGCAAACGTATAAAGGTTATTATCATGTTTTAGGAAATTTAATTGATTTTTCAAGAGGAATTTCAAATGAAGATCTTAATATTGATACGCTTCAAGCACGGTTATCTCATTTTAATGAAATGATCATTGCAACCAACAGTACGGTAGAAGGTGAACTTACAGCCCGTTACTTACATTCTTTATTTAAAGATAGCATCACTGTTACAAGACTCGCTTACGGATTACCAATGGGAACAGATTTTAAATATGCAGACAGTCAAACACTGGCTAAAGCAGTTGAAAATAGAAAAGGATTTTAAGAAAAGGGGGTTTATATGGAATCAAGTGGCATCTTAAATGTTATTAATAATATTTTTGGAGATATTAACGGATTTCTTCAAAACCTCATTCAATTTGATGACCTCATCCTTGGATTTTATGATCAATTCATTGCACCACTTCCTGAACTTGTTAAAATTCCGGGAAGTGTCTTACTTGCTGTGATTCTTGTTTTAGGAACAATTCAATTTGTTAAGAAAATGCTTAAATTATTTATTGTTGTTGCGGTGATTCTTGTCATCGTCTTAGCAATGTCATCATAAATGCTTGCAAATGTATGTGGTTTACGTTACAATAGTTACGTTTTTAGGAGGCGTCAATGAACAAACCAAATGATTCATTATCAATGTTAGAACTTGCAGAACTCTATATTAGAGAAAAAAATGAAAATACCCCACTTCAAGATATCATCAATTATATTTTTGAAGTAAAAGGTTTTCAATTAAACGATTTTCAAAAACTAAACGCATTTTATCTTGATTTAACGCATAGTGCGAAATTTGTATTTTGTGGTAACAATCTCTGGAACCTTAAAGAAAACAATTTAGAGCTATGGGATAAAGAAGGGTTTGCTTACGTTGGAGATGTTGATGCAAGTGAAGAAGATGTCGAAGAAGACATCGAATTTACTGATTTTAATATTGATGATATTTCACTACCATCTGAAGATGAAGAACTTCTTGTCGAAGAAGATAATGATGACGATGAAGAAGACATCGATATCATTGAAGATGAAGAAGAGATTGAAGCGATCTTAGAAGAAAAAGAATATATCGATGTAGAAATTTCAATGAAATCAACCGATGAAGATGACGGCGATGATGTTGAACTTGATTTTGATGAAGACTTTGATGATGAAGACTACAATGAAATCATGGATGATTACGAAGATATGTATGACGAAGAGTAAAAAGTCTCCAAGAGACTTTTTTCTTGTTTAAAAACTTACAAAATAAAATAAAAAAATCATGTATAATAACATTGAAATAACAAAGGAGAAAACATTATGGCATTAGTTTCAGCACGCGATATGCTTTTAAAAGCAAATAAAGATGGTTATGGGATTGCCCAAATCAATATCAATAATTTAGAATGGATTAAAGCAACGCTTGAAGAAGTTCAAGCACTTCAATCCCCTGTTATTTTAGGAGTATCAGAAGGTGCAGCGAAATATATGGGCGGATATAGAAACGTCATGGGAATGGTTAGAGAAGTACACGACTTTTTAGGTGTCACCGTTCCAGTAGCGGTTCACTTAGATCACGGTTCATTTGATGGCGCACAAAAAGCACTTGCTGCAGGATTTACATCGATTATGTTTGATGGTTCACATTATCCATTTGCAGAAAACTTAGAAAAAACAAAAGAAGTTGTAGCAATGTGTCACGCTAAAGGCGTCTCAGTAGAAGCAGAAGTTGGTTCTATTGGTGGTGAAGAAGATGGTGTCATTGGTGGTGGAGAAATTGCCGATCCTGAAGAATGCCGTCAACTTGCTGCAACAGGTGTAGACATGTTTGCTGCAGGTATTGGTAATATACATGGTATGTATCCGCCATCATGGAAAGGTCTTAACTTTGACGTTTTAGAGGAAGTTCAAAATGTAACTGGTGGTGTACCTCTTGTCTTACATGGTGGATCAGGTATTCCTGATGAGATGGTTAAAAAAGCAATTTCTTTAGGTGTTTCAAAAATTAATGTCAACACAGAATGCCAAATTGCATTTGCGAAAGCAACCCGTGAATACATTGAAAAAGGTCTTGATCAACAAGGAAAAGGATTTGATCCAAGAAAGTTATTAAAACCAGGATATGACGCAATTAAAGAAGTCATTCGTACGAAATTAACATTATTTGGATCTGTGAATCAAGCATAACGAGGTCATTATGAACGAAGAGCACGTCTATCACGAGTATGCGAGTTGGAAATTAGATAAACACGAATTTTTACAAACATTGATTGCGCAGGAATCGTCTTTAATGTTGCGTTTTCAACATGTCTTTAATGTGGTGGATCATCTCTATACAAAAATGGTGGATTCATTATCTTATACAGAAGATGAACTCAACATTTTTCAAACGGGATTTTATTATTTAGCTGATCAAATCGATGAAATCGAAACCATTTTAAAGAAATTCTTTAAAGAGGATTTAAATGCATTAGAAAAACAAGTTAAAGATGTCAATTTATTACTTTCAACCATTGAATTTCAACAAGAAATACTAGGATTAGATGAATTCCAACAAGAAGATTTAGATAAATTAATGGATTTTGAAAAACAACTTGTTGATAAAATATCAAATCAAGAACCAATACCTATTCATATGTTTAAAGATTTAGATGAATTAACATATAATATGTTTAAAAGGTTAAACGTTGATTTTTATCCAATCGATGATATATACTTAGAAATTGCTGATGAACTCGGCATTATAGAAGGATAATAAAAAGCCACTCTATCTAGAGTGGCTATTTTTTTATTCTTTTGTTTTTAAGTGTGGGAATAAGATGACATCTCGTATATTAGGTGTATTCGTAAGTAGCATAATGAGTCTATCAATACCAATACCTAAACCGCCAGCAGGTGGCATCCCGTACTCGAGTGCTTCTAAGAAATCAAGATCAACATCATTGGCCTCATCATTACCAAGTGCTTTTTGAGCTTGCTGAGAATCAAATCTTTCTTTTTGATCGATTGGATCATTCAGTTCAGAAAACGCATTTGCAAACTCACTTTTTACGATGAATAACTCAAAGCGCTCTGTAAATCTTGAATCCACATCATTTTTCTTAGCAAGTGGACTAATTTCAATTGGATGTCCATAGACAAAGGTTGGTTGTATCAAAGTTTCTTCAACAAAATGTTCAAAGAAGGCTTCAACAATGTGTCCATATTCAAAATGTTTCTCAACATGAATATGATTGTCTTTAGCAAGTTTTTTTGCTTCCTCAAGCGTTTTAACTTCAAATAAATTAATGTTTGTTTTTTCTTTAATCGCATCGACCATATGAATACGTTTAAATGGTTTTTCAAAACGAATCTCTTGATCTTGGAAGGTGACTTTAGGTTCCCCTAAAACATCTACTGCCACTTGATTAAAGACGTCTTCAATTAAATCCATTATTCCCTCCATATCTGAATAGGCAAGGTAAGCTTCGATGGTTGTAAATTCTGGATTATGTTTTGCATCCATCCCTTCATTTCTAAAAAGACGACCAATTTCATAAACCGCTTCTAACCCACCTACAAGTAATTTTTTAAGTGGTAATTCTGTCGCGATACGTAAGTTAAAATCCATATCTAATGCGTTATGATACGTTCTAAAAGGACGCGCAGAAGCCCCACCTAACGTTTTTTGTAAGACAGGAGTTTCTACTTCAATGAACCCTTTTTCATCAAAAAAACGTTGGATTGAACGAATGATCATTGGACGAAGAACAGCGACTCTTAATGCTTCATCACTTGTTAGTAAATCTAAATATCTTCTACGACGCGCAATTTCTTTATCTTGTAAACCGTGAAATTTATCTGGTAAAGGTCTGAGTGCTTTTGTTAAATGCGTATATGTGGTTGCGTGAATGGTTAATTCATCTGTATTTGTTCTAAATAAATAACCTTTGACACCAACAATATCACCTAAGTCACTATGCATGACAGTATCATATTGATCATCACCTAAATCATTAAGTCTCACATAAACTTGTATGGTTCCACTTCGATCTTTAATATGCATGAAACCAGCCTTACCTTGGCCACGTTTGAGCATAATTCTACCAGCAATAGATACTTCCACTTTAAGTGACTCTAACTCTTCTTTAGGAAGGCTGTCATAAGCATCTTTAATTTGTTTTGCATGGTGAGTTCTTTCGTATTTAGAACCAAAAGGATCAACACCTTTATCTTTTAAATACTGTAGTTTTTCTTTACGTATACGGGTTTGTTCTAAGTCTTCCATGAGACACTCCTTTTGTTCATTACAAATGGCCATAAATATGGCCAAATGAAGTTAAGCTTGTATCACACCATACATTAAATGATCTTTGATAACAGTAAGTGATGACACTTTAACAATGATTGTTTTTGCAGCATAATGAATGGCAATTTCATCACCAATTTTAAGTTGATAGCTTGGTTTGACTGGTTTTCCATTGACATCAATTTTAGATTTTTCAGCAACATCTTTAGCAACTGTACGTCTCTTCATTAAGCGAGAAACTTTTAAATATTTATCAAGCCGCATCGGGTGATTCTGTTTCAACCTTTTTTTCTTCTATGAGTTGATTTTCCCACCAAGCGAGTTTACCAGATTTAACAATTTCATCAATATCTGCTTTTGTAAGAGTTTCAATATCAAGTAAGTATTGCGCGATCGTATCTAATAAGGTGATGTTTTCAGTAATGATTTTACGTGCTGTTTCATAACATTCAGTAATAATATCACGCACTTCTTTATCGATTTCATGAGCAACTTGATCTGAGAAGTTTTTCTCTTTGTAGTAATCACGACCTAAAAAGACACTTCCACCTTGGTTTTCATATTGAATTGGACCAAGTGCACTCATTCCGTATTCAGTGACCATTGCACGTGCAATTTTAGTTGCCATTTGAAAGTCATTGTAAGCACCGGTTGTGACCGTATCAAACTTAATTTCTTCTGCAACACGTCCACCTAAATAACTGGTAATCATTGCAAGAAGAGATTGTTTTGTTTCTAAGAATGTTTCTTCAGCTGGCGTCATTAAGTTATAGCCACCTGCTCTCCCACGAGGGATGATGGTTACTTTTTGAACGACATTGGCGTGTGGAACTTTAATCCCGATAATAGCATGTCCAGCTTCATGGAATGCAACGGTTTTCTTTTCTTTTGGTGTAAACTTACGTGATTTTTTAGCAGGTCCCATACGGACACGATCCATTGCTTCATCTAAATCTTTTTCAATGACCATCGTACGATTTTCACGTGCAGCAAGTAATGCAGATTCGTTGAGTAAATTTTCTATGTCTGCCCCACTAAAACCTGGAATTCTTAAAGATAAACCTTTAAAGTCTATATCTGGATCAATTTTTTTATTTCTTGCATGGACCTTTAAGATTGCTTCACGACCTCTCACATCCGGTAAGTCAATCGTGATCTGTCTGTCAAAACGACCGGGACGTAATAAGGCTGGATCTAAAACATCAGGACGGTTGGTAGCAGCCATAATGATAACTCCTAAATTTCCAGTAAATCCATCCATTTCAACAAGTAACTGGTTTAAAGTTTGTTCACGTTCATCGTGACCACCACCTAATCCAGCACCACGCTGACGACCAACAGCATCAATTTCATCGATAAAAATGATACAAGGTGAGCTTTCTTTTGCAACTTTGAATAAGTCACGAACACGAGAAGCACCAACCCCAACAAACATTTCAACAAAGTCTGAACCTGAAATAGAAAAGAATGGAACATTTGCTTCTCCGGCAACTGCTTTTGCAAGTAAGGTTTTACCTGTACCAGGTGCGCCTACGAGTAAGACACCTTTTGGGATTCTAGCACCCATATCTGCGTATTTTTTAGGTGTTTTAAGGAAATCAATGATTTCTTCTAATTCCTCTTTTTCTTCGTCAACTCCCGCAACATCTTTAAAAGTGACTGTTTTTTCACGGTTTAATTTTGCACGATTTTTTGAGAAATCAAACGCACGATTATTTTGACTATTTGCATTTCTAAATATAATAAATAAGACAACTAAAAATAATCCAATCGGTAAAATGTTAATAAGAACGGTCCAGAAAGTCACCCCAGAAACTGGAACGATTTCAGTTGTACCACCTGATAGGTTAACTTTCTCAGCGATAAGATCAGCTTCATCAATACGCATAATTCCTGTAAATTGACGAATATCACCATAACTTGATGCACTCGCTGCTTTGATAACACCAGAAATATTCACGAGGTCGAAATTTTCTCCTCCAATGAGTTGATAAGAGAAATATTCGATATCTTGTTGATCTGCAGCTTCTGTAATTTCAATGGTTGTTAATGCTTGAGATGGTTCTTCAAGCGCGTTACGTAAAAATAAAAAGACCCCCAAAACAATTACTAAGGTAAATATGATGACTAAATAATCTGGTTTTTTCTTTAATGGTGTGTTTGGTTTTTTTGTCATTAATTACGACTCCTTGTTTGAATAAACTGCTTTTTTTAAGATACCCACATAAGGTAAGTTACGGTAAAGTTCATTATAATCTAATCCATAGCCAACAACAAACTGATTTGGAATGGTTGTTCCGATGTAATCGGGTGTATAAGTTTTTAATCTTCCACCTGGTTTATCTAACAAAGTAACAACTTTAACTGAGTTTGCGCCTCTATTTTTAAAAACTTCTAACATGGTTGTGATCGTGTTTGCGGTATCAACAATGTCTTCAATAATTAAAATATCACGGTTCTTAAGTGAAATATCAGAATCCTTTGTAATTTTAACATCACCCGTAGATGCAATGCCTCCGTGATAACTACTGACAGATAAATATTCCATATCTACATACAAATCAATGTGCTTCACTAAATCAGACATAAACGGGATACAACCCTTAAGTAAACCAATAAGAAGCGGTTTTTTATCTTGATAATCATGTGTGATTTGTGCACCTAGTTGGATACAAATCTCACGAATTTGCGTTTCTGAAACAAGTATTTCTTCGATATCATCTTTAATCATGTGTGTGAATGTTTACCCACAGTGTGTGAGTGTCTCCTAACGTTTTGTTTGTATAAGTATCTTCAACATAAATTATGGTTTTTGATTGATCTTCGATAACGATAAGAGAATCTCTTAGATGTTTGGGATATTTCACATTCATTAAATGGTCTTTAAGTTTTTTATGGCCATAATGAAAATGAAGTAAATCACCAGGGTTTCGATATCGTATCGCAAGTGGGAAAATCAATTTATTATAACATATTTTAATAAGAGGTAGGTTGTTGTTTGGCTTATTATCGTAAAATATGGAAACGTCTTTGTGACCTAATATTTCGTTATTTTGAATCAATTTTTCTGATTTGGTCGTTTTGACATGTTGTTGATTAAGAAAAATCTCGTCATAAGAAAAATAAATCAATCTATCGTTTTCAAGATGAATTTCTAAAGAGGGTTTCTCATTGATTAACTCAGAATATATGCGAGTGATATAAACTTTTGATGGCGTGCAAGCATGTTTGATCAACCACAATCGAATGATTTCTTGTGCAAGTAGAGGGTCTATAGAAAGTAACTTTTTTCGAGATAATTTTTCTGTGACATACGGTTCTGCAAGATTTTTAATCATATTTGAAACATCACGCGCACGCTCTGAAAAATGAAGTAAATATGTTTGATAATCAGGGGAAATGCTTTTAAGGACAGGTAGCAATTCATTCCTAATTTTATTTCTCGTATAGACATTGGATTGATTAGAAATGTCTTCATTAAAAGGGACGTGATATTTTTCTGCATAGGTATATAAAGCTTGTTTTTCAACAGATAAAAAAGGTTTATAAAAAACAATACCGTCTATTGTTTGTTTTAAATTCAATCCCGCTTGATATTCTAAAGCACTTCCTTTAAGTATTCTCATAATAATCGTTTCGATGTGGTCGTCTTGATGATGTGCGGTTAAAAGAGTCGAGACACCAAATTGATGAGCAAGATCAAGATAAATTGATTGTCTTAATGCATGAGCTTCAGCGTGAAAATTCCCTTTTTTAACATCAATGTGTTTTATAAAATAAGTTAACTTTTCTTGAATACAAAAAGATGAAACTAGCGTTTCATCTTCTATCGCTTCCTCACGTTTATGATGATTAATATGAACAACGATAGGAGAAAGATTTTTAAGAGCATGCAAAAGGACCATGGAATCTACACCACCACTGACTGCAATTAGAAGTATTTGACCTTGAAGTTCGCGATTAAGTTTTTGAATGATAGTTTCTAAAGACATAACCATATTATATCATGTTTAAAGTGATGAAACGTGTTGTGTTATAATACCAGCGGAGGAAATTTATGCGAATCATTTTAGCGAGTCAATCCCCTAGAAGACAATCGATATTAAAAGATGCTGGAATTGAGTTTGAAACCATTCCAAGTATGTTTGATGAATCAAGTATTCTACCAACAACTAAAGAAGATTTTGTCATGAAGCTTTCATATCATAAAGCGAAAGAAGTTTATCTCAAAAACCAAGATGCGCTTGTTATTGGTGCAGATACCATTGTGTATTTAAAAGATGAAGCGAAAGAGTATTATTTAGGAAAACCTAAAGATAAAGATCATGCAAAAGAGATGTTATCATCACTTTCAGGACGTACACACCAAGTATTAACAGGTGTGACAGTCCTAACAAAAAATCATCAAGAAATTTTTTATACACAATCAAGTGTTACTTTTAAGAACCTTTCTGAATTAGAAATTGATGCTTATATAGAATCAAAAGAACCTTTTGATAAAGCTGGGGCATACGCGATTCAAGGCGAGGGACATCAATTGGTCTCAAAGTATGATGGCGATTTTTTTACGATTATGGGACTTCCAATAAAAGAGCTTATTAAAGCAATCAATAAAATAAAGACATCCTAATTGGATGTCTTTTTTTCGATTAATAAACGGATATCTGATTCAGTGATATTGTATTCTTTCTTACAAAAATGACATGTGATATGTGCACCATGATCTTCATCAGCAAGCGGTCTTAAAGCCTCATCAGATAACGTGGATAATGATGTTAAGAAGCCTTCATAAGAACAAGGACATTTGTATTGAATGTGTCTTTTATCTAAAATAACACCTGTATTTTTAGATAATCGGTCAAACAACATTTCTGGTGTTTCACCCGCTTCATAAAGTGTTGTGATCGGTTCAAGAT
The DNA here is from genome assembly GCA_027620815.1 of Bacillota bacterium. Lineage (GTDB taxonomy): Bacteria > Bacillota_I > Bacilli_A > Acholeplasmatales > Acholeplasmataceae > UBA8290. Next base: position 33,946 of record JAQCDH010000001.1, read on the forward strand.
TTGAAATCACAGTTTCTATTTCAACGATGGTTTCTTCAGTGACACCTGGCATGAGTTGTAAAATATATCCACCACTTGTTTGAATGCTTTGATCTGGATTGACAAGCACACCTAATCCCACGCTAGAATTTGTTTGTTCTGAGGTTGTGAAATAATAGGTGAAGTCATCCGCAATTTCTCCTGTTTGTAACGTGGAAGAAGAAGTGTAGTATTCTTTCATCAACAAATCTTTAGTAACAAATAAAAAACCTTCACCCACTGCTCCCCCCACCGCAAGTTTCCCCTTTTTAGGACCATCATGATAGGTCATATAAACTTCCGGGTTTGAAATATCTGCGCGTACCTCACCTAAACCGTTGGCTTCTACAGTCATGGATCCAATGGGACCATCACCCTTTATTCTTAACGTTAATCGTTCGTTATCTTTATACATGAGTCCCATCATTGCAGATGCAGTTAAAAAACGACCTAAGGCAGCACTTGCAGTTGGCCATGTTTGATGTAATACATGTGCTGTTTCAACGAGTTTCGTTGTTAAGGCTGTATAAATACGAACTGTTTTATTATAGGCATGACCTATAAGTACATAATCTTCCATTTCATCACCAAACGTATTGTAGCATATTTGAAACTAAGGGTATGGTATGATACAATCAAGTCGGTGAAAATATGGGATTTAAAATAGGAAATATCGAAGTGAATAACAAGCTGGTTTTAGCGCCGATGGCTGGTGTTTCTAACAGCCCTTTTCGTTTGCTTGCAAGAAACCACGGCGCAGGTATGGTTTATGCTGAGATGATTTCAGATAAAGGCCTTATTTATAAAAATGAAAAAACCATTCAAATGTTATTTATGACAGACGATGAAAAACCAATGATTCAACAAATCTTTGGGTCTGATTTAGATACCATGGTTGAAGCTGCTATCTATATTGACAAATTTAGCAATTGTGATGCCATTGATATTAACATGGGATGTCCAGTTCCGAAAGTAGCGATTAAAGCTCAAGCAGGTGCTGCACTCATGAAACATCCTGCTAGAATTTATGACATTGTTTATGAAATTTCAAGACGTGTTTCTAAACCTCTTACTGTTAAAATTCGTTCTGGTTGGGATGATGATTCTGTAAATGCAGTTGAGGTTGCTAAAGAAATCGAACGTGCTGGTGCAAGCGCGATTACCGTTCATGCAAGAACACGTGCTCAAGGCTATTCTGGTAAGGCAGACTTAGATGTAATAAAAGCCGTTAAAGAAGCGGTTTCCATACCAGTGATTGGTAATGGAGATATTGTTGATGGACCATCAGCAAAACGTATGTTAGATTACACGGGTTGTGATGCAGTAATGATTGGTAGAGCGGCTTTAGGAAATCCTTGGATATTTAAAGAAATAGATGCCTATTTAAATGGAGACCCAGAAGTTATAAGACCGACAGTCGATGAAATCAAAACACTTATGTTAGAACATCTATACGATCTAGTTAAACTAAAAGGTGAAAAACTTGGTGTTTTAGAAATGAGAAGTCACGGACCTTGGTATTTAAAGGGTATTGATAATGCAACAAGCCTTAGAAAAGAGCTCGTAAGAGCAAAAACAGTTAAAGAATATGAAGATGCAGTTCACGCATTTGAGTAAAAAAAGAGAGTAGATTATCTACTCTCTTTTTTATATTTCTTTAATAAAACGCATGTATGGTTTCATATGATTGGGATCAATAGACACTTTAATATCGATTCCTAACTCGTGATACGTTTCTGAAACAATCTTATATCTAGATTTTAACTTGTGATAGACGTCCATGTGATTAAAATCAAGGAACAAGGTGACGTTTTCAAAGGTTTGATATAATTGTTCAAAAATACTTGTCATAAGTTGAGGAATACCGTTTTGAGAGTGTGCTGAAATAAGCATATAATCTAAATCGATGATTGGAAAATCGTTAAGTAAGTCAGCTTTAGTAATCACATATTGAGTAGGAATGTGATCTGCGCCTATTTTTTTAAGAATGTTTTGTGTTGTTTGGATATGAGAAAGGGAAACACTTGTACCATCAATTAAGTGTAATATTAAATCTGCTTGTTTGACATCTTCTAGAGTGGTTTCAAAAGAGTTAATGAGTTCTGTAGGGAGTTTTGAAATGAACCCAACGGTATCAATAAGTAAAAAATCTCTTTGGTTATCAAAATGGAGTCTTTTTGATTTTGTATCAATGGTTGAAAAAAGCATATCTTTTTCAAGTGTTTCGTGTTCTTTAATGCCATAGAGTTTCACTAAAGCATTCATAAGAGAAGATTTTCCTGCATTGGTGTAACCCACTAAAGCAACAGTTTTTGTTTTTGTGTGTTTTCTTTGTTTACGGGTTGTTTCTTTTTCAGTTTTGATTTTTTTTAATTGTGCTTTGATAATTGAGATATCTTCAAGAACTTTTCTTCGATCAAGTTCTAGTTTTGTTTCACCGGGTCCTTTTGCATTATAAGAGCCTCCACCTTGTCTTGAAAGTGAAGCGCGCATTCCTATAAGTCTCGAAATCATGTATCTTTTTTGAGCTAAAGCCACTTCTAGTACAGCTTCTTTTGATTGTGCGCGTTCTGCAAAAATCGATAAAATTAAAAAACTTCGATCAAACACTTGAACATCTAAATCAGACTCAAGATTACGAAGTTGGGCCGGGGATAATTCATCATCAAAAATAACAACATCAATGTTATCTTTTTCAATGAGATGTTTGATTTCTTGAACTTTTCCATCACCAATCAGTGTTCTTGCTGAGGCAACTTTTCCATGTTGCGTGATTTTGTGAACGGTGTGTATAGATACCGTTTGGGCAAGACGTTCAAGTTCATCAAGCGACGTAAGTAAATCGCTAGTATCTAGTTGAGTAGAGAAAGCGACTAAAATCGCTTGGTCTTGTTTTTGTTTTGTTAGAATCATAACATGATTATAAAGCAAACGATATCGATTTAGCAAGTAAAGAAATGAACCCTATTAAAAACACATAATTATGCTATAATAAAAGTGTTATTTAAAGGAGTATTGCATGCCAGAAATTACATTTAAACTGATCATTGAATTTTATTTACTATTTGTTTTTGCACTTTTTGTTTTTAGATTTGTCACATCATCTAAAAGACTTATTGCAATCACAACCGTTTTCGCATTTATCTATCTCTTATCGGTTTTTGTATATATGCTAGAACTCCCTGTTTTAATCGTATTTTTTGATTATGTTTTATATTGGATTCCACTTGTTTATGTAATCGTCATTGTTCCTGATATGCGTCTTGCGATCGATTTAGCTTGGAAAAAACAAACTAAAAAAGATGATTTTGAAATGTTTAGTGATCAAACGAAATTACAAATTTATGACGCAGTTGTTCATCTCTCTAATCAAAAAACAGGTGCGCTCATCACCATTGAAAAACATAACACGTTGGATCAATACAGCGAGCGTGCTGTATTATTACATAGTAAGGTAAGCAAAGAAATACTCATTAATATATTCACACCACTTACACCACTTCACGATGGTGCAGTCATCATTCGTGGGGATGAAATTGTATGTGCAGGTGCATATTATGTATTATCTGAAAATGAAAAAGTAGAGTCTACAATGGGATCTAGACATCGTGCCGGATTAGGCATTAGTGAAGTAACAGATAGTTTAACGATTGTTGTTTCTGAGGAAACAGGAAGCATTTCTATTGCAATTGAAGGTATTTTAGTACGTTTAAGTGAGAAAGAAAAGCTCATGGACTACTTGAATACATTTATGAAGTGAGGCACATATGAAAATTATAGCGATGATTATATTTTTACCATTTCGTGTATTGGCTGGAAACCAGGTTTCTGGAAGTTTATTTAACATATTTAAAAAATATCCGTGGTTGAACATCATACTGTCATTTCTTTTTGCCTTAGTGACGATACTCATAGTTAATAGAGGGTAATATGGTTCATCCAATTTTCTTATTTGTTTTTTCCATTCTCATGCTCGTGATGATTATTCTTCAAAGTCTCCAACAAGAAAAAGTATTTGTATTGAGACTTGTTTTTGTTTTTGTCTTTGTTTTTGGGAACGCGATGTTGACATATTTAACCTTTAATGAAACCATTGTTTTAGCGTCATTATCCACACTGAACCAACAACTATATCTTGCTTATGTTGTTCTCGTATTTCTAATATTATTAGTCCTTATTTTAAGTTTATTTAAGTCATCCACTCTTAAATCGAATCATTATGCACTATTTATTAAAGCAATGAAAAATTCTAAATTTAACATGTATTTTATTTTAGATCAAAAAGAACGATTAAAAGATGTTTCGATTGGATTCTTACATGAATTAGGATTAGAAAAAGAAGACACTTTAGGTAAAAAACTTTACCAGACACTTTCTAAGACTATACGACTCCAACAACTCAACAACGAAGATGCAACGCCTAAAGATTTGCAAAATTTCTTATCGACGTATAAAAAAACAGTCAAACCAAGTCAAACCGACGTTTTGGAAATAATTTTTTTAAACGCATTAGGAGAGCGAACACTCATTCGTTTCATTCTTCAACCTGTTTTTGTTTTTTCTAAATTTAGAGGACTCGTTGCGGTAGGAGAAAAGAAAACAAATATCGAAATGATTGCTGTTGAAAAAGAACTTGAACAAAGCAATTTAGAATTAGAAAGTATCCGTCATAAGTTTGTTGCAGTACTCGAGTTAACTAAAGAAGGATTGTTTTCAATTGATTTAAACAAACAAGAAATTTGGATGAATGAACCCGCGAGTCAGTTGTTTCAATTAGGAAGTGAAACAACACCATATGAAACATTTTTACATAGACTCGTAAAAGAAGATCAAGAAAAAAGAGATCAAATCATAAGTAGGTTAAGCTATGAAGCACCAACATACGAATTCAAGTACCGAATTCTTAAAGAAAACCAAACAGTTTGGGTTGTAGAAAAAGGGAAGTATTTATTTGATAATCACGAAGAAAAAACGATTATGGGTACGATTCAAGAAATTCAAACAAAACATTTCTTAGCATCTAATATCGATGTATTAGACGCACTAAAAACATATCATGATATCGAAGTTGATTTACAAAAAAAGAAAAACAATCAACAATTTTATGATATTTTATACATCTCCATGCATAATTTAAATGAGTTGAATTTAAAGCACGGACGTGATGTTGGCAATATGTTTCTAAGTGAATATATCAAACAGATGAGAAAAACATTCATCTCTGAATCCGGCGATATTTATAGAATGAGTGGAAGTCGCTTCATTGTATTAATCACGGATCCAAGACGTGTTGATAATCTTGAAAAAGGACTTCAAACAGGGACACATTTTATGGATGTCGCTTTGCAGTATGGTACCATTAGAGAACAATTACAAGTCAACGCTGTGATGATGGAAAGTACACTTGTGAAACATATCCAAGAAACGTTAAAATACATGGAACAGCAGTTAATTACTTTGCGTGTAGGGATGCAAAAAAAATCAACCATGAGACTTTATGACGAAATCTGAAATTAGAGCATATATGCTTGAAAAAAGATACGCATTGAAAGAAGAAAAGCATCTACAATATTCATTAGATGCAGTCAAACATATTCAAGCCCACCCTATGTATCAACAAGCACGTGTTGTTGGATTATACCACCCTATTAAAAATGAATTGAATATACTATCTCTTCTTGAAGATAAAAAAACGTTTTTATTACCAGTGGTGGATGAAGATCAGATGCATTATCATCTTTTTAAAAACGGTGATACACTCACTAAAAGTACACTTCAAATATTAGAACCCAAAGATAATCCCGTGATGGATGATACACTTGAATTAATCATTGTTCCCGCACTTGCTGTAAGTAAAGATGGCCACCGAATTGGATATGGAAAAGGATTTTTTGACAAGTTTATTCAAACGCATGCACACATCAAAACATTAACAGTTGTTTTAGACTTTCAAGTAATAGAAAAATTACCCATAGAAAAGCACGATCAACACATTCAAACGGTGATCGTATTAAAAGGAGAACATCATGATTGTTGAAACAGAACATGGCGAATACACACTTATAAAAAACTATAAAGATGCATTTGATATCGTTAAATTTAATGAAAAATATATCGATGATTTATTTGATAAGTATCAATACATTGTTGGTGATATTTCTGCAAGTATTGTAAGATTAAGAGGATTTTCAGAAGATGAGAGTAGTCCACAAAGCTTTAAAAAAATTCCTGATTATTTAAATGAAAGTTGTAATATGAATACAGCGTATTTCATTTTAAAAAGAGGAACAGAAGTAGTAGAAGAAGGATTGCTTGAAAAACAAGATGATACACCTTATAATGAAGACAAGGAGTAAACAATGGATCAACAAACAATGGTAACCCAAGTAAATACTTTAATTACAAAAGTAAGACCGTATCTTCAAAGAGACGGTGGCGATATTGAAATCATCTCTATTGATGATGGCATCGTTTATGTAAAGATGCTCGGCGCATGTGATGGTTGTATGGCAATTGATATTACCCTTAAACAAGGAATAGAAACCATGTTATTAGAAAACGTACCAGGAATCATTGGTGTTGTGATGGTAGAAGAATAAGGTCATTTTATATACATGATCTTTTTTTTTTGATATAATATAATAAATTATTTAAAGGAGAATTACATGGCAAAAATTGGACTTATCGTAGATTCAACGTTTACCATCAGCGAAGAACTTGCAAAAAAGCATGACATTTCAATTATTCCCCTAACCGTATTTGTCGACGGACAACCACATTTAGACGGAACAATCACTATCAAACAACTCGAACAAGCATTTTTAGAAGACAAAGATTTTAAAACAAGTCAACCTACTCCAGAAAGTTATGTAAAAGCATACGAAGAACAACTTAAAAAGTACGATGAATTACTCGTATTAACACTTGCAAAAAATTTGAGTGGAACATTTAACTCAGCAACACTCGCAAGAGAAACATTAGACCAACCAGAGCGTGTCACCATCGTTGATACAGAATCAACAGGTGCAGGTGGACTTTATTTTGTTGAAGCTGTTTTAGCAAAACTTAAAAAAGAAGTTGCAATGTCTGAACTCGTTGCGTTATGTGAAGATATTAAAACTAGAGGCTTTTTCTTTGTCACTGTTGATGATTTAAAGTATTTAATCAAAGGTGGTAGAATTACAAAAACCAAAGCATTCATTGGTAACTTGTTAAAGAAAAAACCAGTATTGAAATTTAAAAATGGAAAATTAGAACTTGATCAAACCGTACGTAGTTTCATCGGTGTTAAAGACTACATATTTGAACAATCTAAAGGATTGATTGAAACAACTAAAAAGAAATTAACAGTATATATCAATTATGTTAATGATATCGAACGTGCTCAATCGTTAAAACAAAAACTGTCTGAACTTGGAAATGAAGTTAATATTCAAATCGTCGGTCTTGTAAGTCCAGTTGTCTCAGCACACGTCGGACTTGGCGCACTAGGCATCTACTTAGTTACTGAATAACACATTAAAGGATACCACTTGGTATCCTTTTTTTATGATATAATAAATTGAGGTTTTCTATGGAAACAGGGCAAGTAATCAGGTGTAAAGTATCAGGTATTCAGTCTTATGGAGCGTTCGTTGAATGTGGGGAGATTAAAGGATTGATTCACATCTCTGAACTCTCTGATTTTTATGTCGCAAATATAGAGTCGATGTTACAAGTTGGGGATGACATTGATTGTTATGTTTTAGAAGTTGATACCAATAAACTAAAACTCAGTTTAAAAAAGATTTATTACATCCCTCATCATGTATTAAGACATGTCAAAATTACAACCGGATTTTTAACACTTGAACGCGTCTTACCTCACTTCATAGAAAAAGCTAAAAAACACATCAAAGGAGAGTCACATGATTCACATTAACACAAAGTATGTCACACCTTTTTTAAAGGGTGACATGAATGATTACCAGTCAAGAGTCAATGAAATTCATCAGATGATTCATGAAAAAACAGGAAAGGGTTCTGATTTTTTAGGTTGGGTAGAACTCCCTAACACCATTTCAGAACAGTTGCCTAGAATTCAAAGTGTTGCTGACAGGTTAAAGCAATATGATGTTTTAGTTGTGATTGGTATCGGGGGATCTTATTTAGGGACAAAAGCGGGATTAAACTTTTTAGAAACACCTTTTAAACATATGAAACCAGAAATTATTTTTGCTGGACACAATATGTCAAGTAATTATATGGTTGAGTTGTTAGAATATATTAAAGATAAAAGTGTTGCAGTCAATGTGATTTCAAAATCAGGAACAACAACAGAACCAGCAATTGCATTTCGTTTAATTATGGATCAACTTAAAGCAAGATATACAAAAGTAGAACTTCAGTCATGTATCGTTGCAACAACAGATAAAGCACGTGGCGCACTATTTCAATTATCTAAAGCTGAAGGATATGATCAATTTGTCATACCTGATGATGTTGGTGGAAGATACAGTGTATTATCTCCAGTAGGATTATTACCACTTGCTGTTGCAGGTTATGATATTCAGGAGATGATTTCAGGTGCTAAAAAAGCATATAAAGATGCATCTAACCCAGAGTTAACAAAAAATGTGAGTTACCAGTACGCAGTCTTGCGTTATATGCTTTATACACAAGGTAAAAAAATCGAAATGCTTGCAAGCTATGAACCAAACATGCAATACGTCAACGAATGGTGGAAACAATTATTTGGTGAATCTGAAGGTAAAGAAAACAAAGGACTTTTTATTTCTAGTGCCCTTTTCTCTACAGATTTACACTCATTAGGTCAATATATACAAGAAGGTGAAAGACATTTATTTGAAACCATTATTCATATTGATCAACCTAAAAAAGACATTGTGATTCAAGCACAAGACCAAGATTTAGACGGTTTGAACTATCTTGCTGGAGAAACATTATCTTATGTGAATACAAAAGCTGAAGAAGGCACACTACTAGCCCACCAAGAAGGAAATGTTCCTAACATCGTTTTACATTTAGAAAATGTGAGTGAAGCGTCTTTTGGCTACATAATGTATTTCTTTGAAATTGCATGTGCAATGTCAGCGTATTTAATTGAAATTAATCCATTTGATCAACCAGGTGTTGAATCGTATAAAAAACATATGTTTCAATTATTAGGTAAACCAGGCTATTGACCTTATGTCAATACACGTGACCTCGAATCAACAAGAAACTGAACTTCTAGGCTATCAATTAGCTTCTCTTTTAAACTATCAAGATTACCCTATCGTGATATTAGATGGTCCACTTGCAGCAGGAAAAACGACATTTACTAAAGGAATTGCTAAAGCATTAGACATTACTAAAATGATCAATAGTCCTAGTTATACACTTATGAAATCATATCAGTCAGAAGATAAAACTAAACAACTTTACCATTTAGATTTATATAGAATGAATAAAAATAATCAAGATTATGATTTAGAGGAATATATCAATGCAGAGGCATTTACCGTTATTGAATGGCCTTTTCAAGTTCCTCAGTTATTACCAGAACATTATGTAAAAGTAACACTTAAGGTGACTTCAGAATTGATAAGAGAGATAGAAATTACTTGTCATGCGCCATATTGTGTGAACTTGGAGCAAAAACGATGATTAAATTATATATGGATGTGTCAACAGATGTTATGTATATCGCTTTATCAAAAGATAATACACTACTAGATTTTTCTGTTCGTCACGGTAAAAGAGATCATGCAAAATATTTAGTTGATCGCATTCAACTAATACTTGAAAAAAATAAACTTCGTTTAGATGATGTTAATGAAATAATTGTAGGAGAAGGACCGGGATCTTATACTGGTATTAGAATTGCTGTTACCGTTGGAAAAACTCTTGCCTTTGCTAAAAAAATAGATTTATACCGTGTTTCAAGTTTAATATTTATGTCCTCTGGTTTTGAAGGACTTACTTGTGTCATACATGATGCGAGAAGAGGTTTTGTTTTTGCATCTATTTATGAAGATGGCGATGTTTATTTAAATAGTAAATATATCCTATTAGAGGAGTTAAAAAATCATGCTCACTATAAAAAAACAAATATGATCACACTTGATGAAGAAACTTATAAAGTTGATCTTTCAAAAATTGATTTACATAGAAAGTTAGTTGTTGATGTTCATTCATTTGAACCAAATTATTCACGATTAACTGAGGCAGAAGAAAATGCAAGTTAGAAAAGCTAAAGATATTGATGCTGAAATCATTTCATCTATTGAACAAAGTGCTCTGAATGAATCGTTAGGGATTCCATTTTTAAGACAAGAGTTACTCACGAATCCATTTGCTAACTATTATATTCTTGAAAAAAATGAAGTTGGCATTGGTTATATTGGTGTTCGAGTTGTTGATGATCATGGTGAAATTATGAATTTTGCTGTTTATAAAGAAAAACAAAGACAAGGGTATGGCACCTTTCTTTTTGAATATGTATTAAAAGAAATGCTTTCACTCGGTGTAACGAGTATGTCTTTAGAAGTTAGAAAAAGTAATGTAAAAGCAATAAAGTTTTATGAAAAATATGGATTTACTAAGTCTTACTTAAGACCAAACTACTACAGTGATGAAGATGCAGTCGTTTATATAAAGGAATTTAATCATGATTATATTAGCGATTGAAAGTAGTTGTGACGAAACAAGTGTTGCGATCTTAAAAGGCGAAAGAGAAATTTTATCACACGTTCTCGTTTCTCAAATCGATATTTTTAAATCATTTGGTGGTGTTGTTCCGGAAATGGCATCAAGAAACCATGTTTCAGTCATTACAAAACTCATAGATGAAGCATTGAATCAAGCAAATATTCAACCAAGCGAACTTTCATTTGTTGCAGTTACTGAAGGTCCAGGATTAATTGGATCTTTACTAGTAGGTATTAATGCAGCAACTGCATTTGCTTATGCACATCACATACCTGTGATTGGCGTTAATCATCTAGCAGGTCATATTTATTCCGCGAATTTAATTCAACCATTTGAATTTCCACTTCTTGCTTTGTTAGTTTCTGGAGGACACACGGAACTCATATATATGCACGATCATATGTCATTTAAAATTATCGGAGAAACGTTAGACGATGCTGTTGGTGAAGCTTATGATAAAGTTGCTAAAATGTTAGGATTAGGTTATCCGGGTGGACCTTTAATAGACCAAAAAGCATTTCTTGGTAAAGACACATACCAATTGCCCAGACCTAAACTTGAATCTCATGGTCTCAATTTTAGTTTTTCAGGACTTAAAAGTGCCGTTGCAAATATCGTAGGAAAAGAACGAGAAAAGATTGATGTAAACAACATGTGTACCTCATTTCAGTCAGCAGTCATGGATGTAATACAGTATAAATTAGAAAAAACCTACGAGGCATATGATGTTAAACAAACCATTATTGTAGGTGGTGTTGCTGCAAATAAAGGCTTAAGAATGATGCTTGAAAAACAATTTTCATCACGAAATATAATTGTTCCACCGTTAAATTATTGTACGGATAATGCAGTTATGATAGCTGCTGCCGCATATCATCAATACCGATTAAATCCTAATTTTAAAGATTATATTTTAGGTGGTCAAGCAAATCTTTCTCTTGATTAAGGAGATTTCATGTTTTTCTTAACTAAACTTTTGGTTAAATACATCCTTATTCCTATTTTTATTACATTATTGATTCCAATAATCATTCTTTTATTTATGTACCAACCGCTAGATTTTTATTATCAAGATAAAGAATTAGAACAAGCATCTTTAAATGAAATCTTAGAAGATGGATTTAATACATTTACAGATAGTGAAGCGAGTTCCTTATCGTTTTCATTACATGAAGATGAAGTCAATTACTATGTGTTGAATGTTTTAAGTGTGGCTAATGAAAACTTTGACTTATCCAACACTTATTTTATTGAAGAAGAGTTTTACGGATATGCAGGGAGTTGGTTTTCGTTTAGTGAAGAGGGCATTGAACTTATTTCTAAAATAGATATCTTTTTGACGCCAACCATTACCTTTGAGACATCCTTAAGAATTACTTTTGAATTACTTTTTGATGGTGATCAAAGCATATTAGGAATCGATAACATTTATATCGGTAATTTACCAATTTTATGGATGATTGATGTTGCCGATTTTGGACTTTCACTTTTTGGTATTCAGCTTGAAGATGAAATATCATCCATTTTAAATCAATTTGGAACCTATCAGCACGAATCAAAGATTCTTACAATTAGTGTTTCAGAACTTATTGATGCTTCAAGCTCAGAAACACAAACAGTAGAAAGCGTTCTTGCTTTATTAAAAGGGATTCAAAATAATAATCTTTTAAGACTTGAAAGCAAAGATCAAATGCTTTCAGTTGTGATTGATGTTTATATCCTAGAAGATACAACAGCAATTCAACATTTAGCTGAAGAAGATAGTCTTCAATCTTATGAAGAAGTGTTACAAAATTGGTATAAATCAATATCATATATAGAACTTTTTCAAGAAACATTAAATTCAAGTGATCAAGCTTTATTGCAGTACACTGTTGAGATGCAAGAACTTGAGTTGAATCAAATGTTAAGTATTACACTTTCAGAGATGTTTCCTAATACTATTGAAGTGGGATCTTATAGGATTCAGATGAATCAACCCTATTTAGTAATAGATGATGCATTGTGGATAGAAATCCCACTTCAAATTTATAACGATAACGCGTCCCCTATTTTTACGACAAAAATGAAATTAGAAACGTCACTCATTTACGAAGATGACAAAGGATCATTAGCATTTAATCAAATTCATATAGGTGAAGCAGTATTTAATCAAGAGTTATTATCGGTTTTATTTCAACTTTTTGAAGGTCAAATAGAGAATAATCAGTTAGATATTACCCCGCTTCTAGATATGTTTAATGAAGAAATATCTATTCAAGACATTTCAATCGATCAAGATAAGATTAAGATTTTGATTCAACCTTCAACTTCTGTAGGTTCAATCATCGATCTTGTTGAACAAACAATGAATGAATTACAATTATTAGAAACATTACCAGAAGTCATTCAAACACAATTAGAAGTCATCTCAAATGCAATACTAACAAATGATATTGAAGATATGAATCAAGCTTTTGAAGATTTCATGCTGATTTATGACGGATTAGATGATACAATACAAAGTGAGATACAACTCATTATATTTACCTATTTAGATGAGGCAATGATATTAGAAACATTATTAAATTAAAGAAGAAAGCGAAAGACATATGAGCATCCATTCAAATTTTATTAAATCCATTATGGAAACTGATCTAGAAACAAAAAAACATCATGAAATTATTACAAGGTTTCCACCAGAACCTAACGGTTTTTTACATATTGGTCATGCGCGTGCAATTGTGACGAATTTTGAGCTTGCAAAATCTTTTGGTGGTAAAACAAACTTAAGATTTGATGATACAAACCCTTCAAAAGAAGATGATATATTTGTTCAAAACATTATTTCTGACATACGCTGGCTAGGCTATGAACCAGATGGTATTTATTATGCATCTGATTATTTTGAAGAAATGTATGACCGTGCTGTTATTCTTATTAAAAAAGGACTTGCTTATATTGATGAATCCTCAGCAGATGATATTAAAAATATGAGAGGGTCAACGAGTATTAAAGGTATTGAATCCCCTTATCGAAATCGTTCAGTTGAAGAAAACCTTAAGTTATTTGAGGCGATGAAACTTGGTCAAAAAGAAGAAGGATCATGTGTATTAAGAGCGAAAATAGATATGTCCAGCCCAAATATGAATATGAGAGACCCTGTCATCTACCGTATTTCATTTGATCATCACCATCACCGAGGAAATGACTGGGTTATTTATCCTATGTATGATTTTGCACATCCAATTGAAGATGCAATCGAAGGCATAACCCATTCTTTATGTAGCTTAGAATTTGAAGATCATCGTCCACTTTATGACTGGGTTGTTAGAGAAACTGAAATGCCAAAAATTCCTAGACAAATCGAATTTGGTAGACTCACCATTGAAAATACCGTGATGTCTAAAAGATATTTAAGACAACTTGTTGAGGAAAATAAAGTAACCGGTTGGGATGATCCAAGGATGCCAACTCTAAAAGGATTAAGACGTAGAGGATACACACCTGAAGCAATTCGTAAATTTATCCTAGAGTCTGGACTATCAAAAATTAATTCTACCATTGATTCTTCAATGTTAGATGCAGCTTTAAGAGATGATTTAAATCAAAAAGCAGGACGTCTGATGGGAGTGAAAGACCCATTAAAAGTTGTCATTACAAATTATCCTGAAAATCAAGTAGAACAATTAGACGTTGAACTTCACCCAGATATTGAAGCAATGGGAACAAGAAGTATTCCTTTTTCTAGAGAAATATATATTGAACACGAAGATTTCATTGTAGAAAAGCCTAATAATAAATACAAACGTTTATATTTGGGTGGTGAAGTGAGATTGTTTCATGCGTATTTCATCACATGTCAAAATGTTATTTATAAAGAAGATGGCACCATTGATTATTTAGAAGCAACGTATGACCCAGAAACGAAAAGTGGATCAGGTTTTGAATCCAGAAAGCCAAATGGTACCATTCATTTTGTGGAAGTTTCTCAAGCAGTTCCTGTTACTTTTAATATTTTTGGACCAATGGTTTTAGATGAAGAAGAAGGCGACATTATTTCTCGCTTTAAAGAAGATTCATGGCAAACACAACACGGTTTTGCAGAACCTTTTATTACATCATTACAAGTAGAAGACAAATGCCAACTTAAAAGATTAGGGTTTTACTGTGTGGATACATTATCTACAAAAGAAAATATCATCATGAATGAAATTGCGACGTTAAAGAGCAGTAAGTAATGGAGTTTTTAAAAGACTTAAACCAACAACAATTTAAAGCGGTAACTCACGATGTGGGTTCCGTTTTTGTCATTGCTGGCGCGGGTACAGGTAAAACAAGAACACTTACAATGCGAATTGCATATCTTATTTCACAAGGGTATGACCCTAAAAGAATTCTCGCAGTTACATTTACAAATAAAGCAGCCAAAGAAATGAAAACACGTGTGATGGATATGGTGGGACCTTCAGCATCTCAAGTTTGGATGTACACCTTTCATGCGTTTGGCTTGCAGATACTAAGAAGACATATTCATTTATTACCCTATGGCTATTTACCTAGTTTTCATATTATCGATGAAGATGATGTCAAGGTGATTATTAAAGAAGTGATCAAATCCTTGAATTTAGAACCTAAAGACTATTCACTAAAACACTTAAGAAATATTATTTCATTATATAAAACAAGAAGATTAGATGCTTTTGAATTTAGTGAAGAAGAAAATATCTACTTAGGATATGTTAAATATTTAAGAGATCACCAGTTTGTTGATTTTGATGATCTTATTTTATACACACAAGAGTTACTAAAAACCAATGAAGAAATGAGAACCTATTACCAACAGTATTTTGAACACATCTTAATTGATGAGTTTCAAGATACCGATGTTATTCAATATGACATCATTAAGATGTTAGGCAGCAGGCATAAAAATGTATTTGTTGTTGGAGATCCCGATCAAAGTATTTATGCATTTAGAGGTTCTCACTACGCGAATAACCAGAAGTTCTTAAATGAATTTTCCGCTAATCAAATCATTTTAGATCAAAATTATAGATCCACCAATGACATATTAAATGCTGCAAATTTACTCATCAATCATAATCAAAACCGAATTTTAGGAAAAGAATTAAAAAGCGATCTTGGCCTAGGACAACAAGTGACTTTTTATACAGCTCAAAATGATTATCAAGAAACCTATTTTGTCATCGATGAAATAAGAAGATTAAAAAGACAAGGAATCTCATATCAAGATATTGCAATTTTATATAGAAACAATGCATTATCAAGAATATTTGAAGATGCTTTGATTAAAGAAGGGATGCCTTATAAAATCTTTGGAGGTATTAGTTTTTATGAGAGAAAAGAAATTAAGGATGCGATTGCATATATACGTGTGACACTTGACCCTATTGAAGATTTTTACTTAAAACGTATCATTAATGTACCAAGAAGAGGTATCGGCTTGACCTCTTTAGAAAAACTTGAAAAATTTGCAAAAATTGAAGGTCTATCGATGTTTGATGCAATTGAATCGGTTCCAATAACAGGTAAATCTAAACAAGCATTGTTAGAGTTTAAAGAAACGATTGAATCCATCCAACAACACATACAAGAGTTAAATCATCTAGATGAATTCTTAGCGATCGTTTTAGACATATCAGGATATTTAGATATGTTAAAAGCAGACCATGATGAAACCTCAGAAGATCGCATTTCCAACTTAAAAGAACTCATTACCGTATTCAAAAGAAGTGAAGGTTATTATGAAGGAAATATGAAACAAAAAGTTCAACAGCTTTTAGATCAAATCGCGCTTTATACAAGTTTAGATAAATCAAGTGATGATGAATCGATTATTTTAAGTACCATCCATCAAGTTAAAGGATTAGAATTTAAAGCTGTTTTTATGGTAGTCATGGAAGAGTCGATATTCCCATCGGACTTCACGTTAAGTGATCCAAGAGAACTTGAAGAAGAAAGACGTGTTTGTTACGTAGGTGTGACACGTGCGAAAAGATATTTATACATTTCATATGCTCAAAGACGGATGGTCTATGGACAATTTAAAATTAACTACGCATCAAGATTTTTAAAAGAAATGAGACAACACAAAGTAGAGCAAGTATCAACATCGACATCTTCGACTACTCAAAAAACATATTTATCAAAAGGTGATAAAGTTACACATACTGTTTTTGGAGATGGCGTTGTTGTAAGTATGCAAGAAGATGTTGCAACAATAGCTTTTCCCGCTCCACATGGAATTAGAAAAATCATTGAAAGCCATCCGGCATTAAAGAAAAAAGCACTAACAAATTAGTAAAGTGATAACTCACTTGTAATATAAGTTAAGATGATGTCATGTTCAATAAACAACAATTAGAAGCGATCACCTTCCGTGATCGCTTTATTTTAGTAAATGCTGGTGCAGGTTCAGGTAAAACAACAGTTATGATTGCTAGAATACAAGCTTTATTAAGTGAAGGGGTTTTAGAAGATCAAATATTAGGTCTTACATTTTCTAGAGAAGCGGCCCATCAAATGAAACAATTCCAATGTTTCTTCAACATAAAATTAAACTATTAACACTACATGAATCAAAAGGGTTAGAGTTTGATGGTGTATGTATCATTCGTATTTATGAAAAAATACTTCCACATCACCTTTCAGCCTCAAAAGAAAGTATTGAAGAAGAGAGACGTCTTTTTTATGTTGAACTTGCTCGTGCCAAACATAAGATATATTTTATTTATCATAAACATCAAGACCAAAACAAAAATGTAAAACTATCAAAATTCATGTTAGAAATCAGTAAAAATCAGCAATTTAAAGCAATAAAATGATATAATAATCTATAGGTGATTTTATGAATATCAAATCTAAAATTGAACAATTAAGACAACAAATCCGTGACACAAACAATGCATATCATACCCTTGATCAGCCTTTAATTTCTGATTATAACTATGATATGTTATTAAAAGAACTCATTCAACTGGAGCAAGAACATCCAGAGTTTTTTGATGCCACATCACCGACTCAAAAAATTGGTGGGTATGTCTTAGATAAATTTGAAAAAGTAACACATACTGTTCCTATGATGTCTTTATCCAATGTGTTTAATCAAGAAGAGTTATTTAAATTCATAGAACGCATTGAAGAAGTCACATCTTCAGAATATATCATTGAGTTAAAGATTGACGGTTTAGCAGTATCAATAAAATATGAAAATGGTATATTTAAACAAGCATCTACGCGAGGTAATGGTCTTGTAGGAGAAGATATTACTCATAATGTAAAGACAATCAAATCGCTCCCATTAAAATTATTAGAACCATTGACCATTGAAGTTCGTGGTGAGATTTTTATGCCACACAAAAGCTTTTTAAAATTAAATGAACAAAGAAAACAAAACGAAGAGCCTTTATTTGCAAATCCAAGAAATGCAGCAGCAGGTACCATTAGACAACTGGATAGTCAAATTGTTGCAGAAAGAGAATTAGACATATTTGTTTATGCTATTGTTGATCCGCAATCATATATTCAATCTCATAAGGATGCATTAGCATTACTGAAAAAACTTGGATTTAAAGTGAATCAGTATGCAACACATACCGCGAATAAAGAAGATGTTTGGAAGACAATACAAAAATTTGACCAACTTAGAAAGTCACTACCATATGATACGGATGGTGCGGTGATTAAAGTCAATGCATATGATAAATATGACATGATTGGTTACACAGCGAAATCACCTAAGTGGGCAACTGCTTATAAATTTCAAGCTGAAATCGCTGAAACAACGATTCGAGACATCTCGTTTCAAGTAGGAAGAACAGGTGTGATTACGCCAGTGGCAGAACTTGAACCAGTTTCTGTTTCTGGGACAACCGTATCAAGAGCAACCCTTCATAATGAAGATTACATCACCATCAAAGATATTCGAATTGGGGATACTGTTCGAATTCATAAAGCAGGTGAAATTATTCCTGAAGTCATTGATGTTGTCTTATCTGAAAGAAAAAACCAACCCCCTTTTAAAATGATAACAACGTGTCCAGTATGTGGTGCACCACTTGAAAGAATAGATGGTGAAGCAGATCATTATTGTACAAATGATTCATGCGAAGCAAAACACATCGGGCAACTTATTCATTTTTCTTCTAGAGTTGCTATGGATATTGATTCATTTGGTGAAAAAGTTGTTGAAACACTTTATGAAAAGGGCTACATCAAAACAATTAATGACATTTATCATCTCCATCAATACCGTGAAGAATTAAAAATCTTACCTGGTTTTGGAGATAAAAAAGTAGAAAAACTAATAGAAGCCATTGAACAAAGTAAGAAACAACCTTTCCACAAAGTATTATTTGGTCTAGGGATTAAACACATCGGTGCGAAAGTTGCAAAAATATTAGTGAACTATTTTAAATCGATGGATGCAATGCTTGAAGCAAATATAGAGGACATTCAAAATATCCATGAAATTGGACCCGAAATCGCTCAAAGCGTATTTTCGTATTTAAGAAACGAAGAAAATATTGTACACATACAACAACTTATAGAGTTAGGTCTACAGTTTCAAGTTGAAAATCAAGTCATCAAAGAACATCAGTTTAATGGTAAAACATTTGTATTAACAGGCAAGTTAGAATCATTTTCAAGAGATCAAGCTTCTGAAATAATTGAATCACTAGGGGGAAAAGTAACCTCCTCTGTATCAAAGCTCACAAATTATCTTTTGGCTGGATCCGATGCTGGCTCTAAGTTAAAAAAAGCAGAATCATTAGGCGTTACCATACTAAACGAAGCTACATTTAAGGACATCATACATGAGTGATCAATGGATAAAAGTAAGAGGCGCAAGAGAAAATAATTTAAAGTCAATTGATATTGACATCCCTAAAAACAAACTCGTTGTTATGACGGGGTTATCTGGTTCTGGAAAATCTTCACTTGCTTTTGACACCCTATATCAAGAAGGTCAAAGAAGATATATGGAATCCTTGTCCGCCTATGCGAGACAATTTTTAGGAAATTTTGAAAAACCTGATGTTGATCAAATCGAAGGATTAAGTCCTTCTGTTTCTATCGATCAACGCACAACATCAAATAACCCACGTTCTACAGTTGGAACGGTTACTGAAATTTATGACTACTTAAGACTTTTGTATGCACGAGTGGGTACACCTTATTGTCCGGGAAGTAATGAACCTCTTCAAAGACAAAGTATCGAAGAAATGACAGAACGCGTTTTAGGCTATCAAGATGCCAAAGTACTTGTGATGTCTCCTGTGATTGAAAGACAAAAAGGAACCCATAAAAAAACCATTGAACAATGGATGAAAGATGGGTTTGTTCGCGCTTATGTTGATGGTGAGATTCATGAATTAGAAGACATTACGGATTTAGATAAAAACAAAAATCATGATATTTATGTTGTTATTGATCGATTAGTGATTGAGGGTGACATAAGAAGTCGTCTTTATGATGCTTTAGAGCTTGCTGCTAAATTATCTTCAGGAAGAACCATTGTTGATATTAATGGTCAACACATACACTTTTCACAAAACTATAGCTGTAAAGACTCTTCTTTTACTGTACCAGTATTAGAACCAAGACTGTTTTCTTTTAATACGCCAATTGGTGCATGTCCAGTTTGTAATGGTTTAGGTCAAAAGCTTGAAGTGTCTGAAATGTATGTGGTTGATGAATCGAAAGCAATTTTAGATGGCGGGATTATCCCATATAAAAACAATGATGATGATAATTTATATTCTCAAATGTTAGCAACCGTATGTGAGCATCACGATATTCCGCTTAATGTTCCTATTAGAGAACTTTCAAGAGCACAAAGAGACATTATTTTATACGGATCCAATGATCGCATTCAATTTAGACTTATTTCATCTTCAGGTAGAAAACATGAGAAAAAAGAATCTTATGAAGGTGTCATTAATAATTTAACGAGACGATATCGTGAAACAACCTCAGAATGGATTCGTGAATGGATTGAAAACTTCATGACAGAATCAACATGTCCAACATGTCATGGAGCAAGACTTAATGAACAAGCGTTATCTGTAAAGATCAATCAAAAAAACATCCATCAATCCACAGATATGTCTATTGACGATATGATTCATTTTTTTAGCATGTTAGAGTTATCAAAAGAAAAACAACAAATTGCGCGACTTGCGATTGCTGAAATCATTGCAAGACTTACGTTTTTAAAAGATGTTGGACTTAATTATCTAACGTTATCTCGTGCTGCAGGAACATTATCCGGTGGTGAAGCGCAACGCATTCGTCTTGCAACTCAAATTGGCTCTAAATTAACAGGTGTTTTATATGTCTTAGATGAACCATCTATTGGGTTGCATCAAAAAGATAACGATAAACTTATTAATACGCTTAAAAAGATGAGAGACTTGGGAAACACCTTAGTTGTTGTTGAACATGATCACGATACCATGCTTACCTCAGACTATTTAATTGATATCGGTCCTGGTGCAGGTCATTTTGGTGGTGAGGTGGTTGCATTTGGAACCCCTGAAGAAGTGATGAATAATGAAGCAAGTTTAACAGGAAAATATTTGAAAAACATTTTAACTGTGCCATATCCTAAGAAGAGACGAAAAGGAAATGGAAAAGATTTAATGGTGATTAACGCACATGAAAACAATTTAAAAAATATTTCTGTAAGTTTCCCAATGTCAACCTTTACTGTTGTTACTGGCGTCTCGGGTTCTGGTAAATCCACACTTGTTAACACCATCTTATTACGTGGGCTTCAACAACATTACTACAAAATCAAAGAAACTCCAGGAAAACATGATTTTATTGCAGGTTATGAACACATTGATAAAATCATTGATATCTCCCAATCACCAATCGGACGCACACCAAGAAGTAACCCTGCAACCTATACTGGAGTGTTTGATGATATTCGTGATTTATATGCTCAAACTGTTGAAGCAAAAATGCGTGGCTATCAAAAAGGACGCTTTTCATTTAATGTTAGAGGCGGTAGATGTGAAGCATGTAGTGGTGATGGTATGAAAAAAATCACGATGCATTTTTTACCAGATGTTTATGTGCCATGTGAAGTGTGTCATGGGTCAAGATATAACCATGAAACCTTACAAATTAAATTTAAAGGAAAACATATCGCAGACGTTTTAAATATGACGATCGCGGAAGCACTCGATTTTTTTGAAGCGATTCCTAAAATCCAATCGAAGCTTCAAACACTTGTTGATGTTGGACTTGGTTATATTTCATTAGGACAATCTGCAACAACCCTTTCTGGTGGTGAAGCACAACGTGTGAAACTTGCGAGTGAACTTTATAAAAAAATCACTGAACAAACACTTTATATTTTAGATGAACCGACAACAGGACTCCACACTGACGATGTCAAAAGACTTGTTGAAGTGCTGCACCGTATTGTTGATCAAGGGGCAACGATGGTTGTTATTGAACATAATTTAGATGTAATCAAATCTGCAGACTACGTGATTGATCTTGGTCCTGATGGTGGTGATGCTGGTGGAGAAATTGTTGCACTCGGCACACCTGAACAAGTTGCTAAAGTAAAAAAATCGTATACAGGGCAATATTTAGCTCAAGCGCTAAAGACTTAAAAGATAATCTTTGGTATAATGACTTTATGAAACTTCAACTTAAAAACACTAAAAAAATATTTCTTGCGCTCACATTTTATTACCATCCCAAAACTTGGATTCACTTGACATTATTATTTTTTATAAATGTGTGTATTATGATTGGATTAATGGGTATATTTGAAGTTACGAATTTACAAGTTTTCTCTTCAACGATTTCTTTGTTATTGGGGTGTATGTTATTTATTACCATCACAGAACATTTGATTAAAACAACTGCAACAATACGTGTACTTGAAATCATAATGGGTTCTTTTGGAATGGGAACTTCAATCATTATTATCATTATGATTGTCCTTTACGCTTCTTTATTTCAATCATTTCAAATTATATCAGTAGAGGGATTAATAGGTATCACTTTTATTTTCGTTTTCTTTAGATCTAATATGAGACGATTGATCATCAATTGCTTTTCTACAAAAATAATGAGAGGCATAAAAAAATGAGTATATTTGTAAGTGATCTTGTACGTGATTTAAAATTAGAAGTTTTAAATGGAGCACGTGCATTAGATAAAAAAATAGAAAGTGATCTTCTTGCAAGACCAGGTGTTGAGCTTGCTGGTTTTTTTGATTTTTATGATCCTTTAAGAATTGTATTATTTGGTTCTAAAGAAGCAAGTTTTCTTCAACTATTTGATGAAGTCACGATGCGTCAACGCGTAGAAACATTGTTTAAAAAACAACCGCCTTGTATGATTTTTTCAAGAAACGTCTATATCCACGATATGTTTTATGAATTCGGACACACTTATGATGTTGCTATTTTAAGATCAAGTCATCGTACAACCGCACTTGCAAGCTTACTTTATAATTTCTTACATGCCACTTTAGCACCAAGAAAAACAGTTCACGGTGTCCTTGTTGATATACACGGATTAGGAACATTAATTACAGGAAAATCAGGGATTGGTAAAAGTGAAACCGCACTTGAGCTCATTAAGCGTGGTCACCTACTTGTTGCTGATGATCGTGTCGATTTATATGAGGCAACAGCTGGCTCAATTATTGGTTATGCCCCAGACATTACGAAAAAATTAATTGAAGTGCGTGGCATTGGGATTGTGAATGTTGTTGAAATGTTTGGTGCTGGTGCATTTAGAGAAGATAAAAAAATTAGACTTGTTGTTGAACTTGAAGCCTGGAATGAAGAAAAACATTATGACCGTTTAGGAGTTGAAACAGAATATGTTCGGTATTTTGAAACAGAACTTCCTAAAATAACAATTCCAGTATTACCAGGCCGAAATGTTGCAACACTCGTAGAATCTGCTGCTGATAACATGAAATTGAAGTATTTAGGATACGATGCAGCAAAAGATTTTGTTGAAAAAATCAATAAAAAAGCAAAAGGTGAATGAGATGGATCAAGTTAAAGCGTTTCTTTTAAGACATAAAAACCCGATCAGATTATATGGCGGTGCATTTTTATATTTTATTTTTATTTTAT
>JAQCDH010000018.1 GCA_027620815.1 Bacillota bacterium
TTTATAAAACCATGGAAGATGCTCAACCCAACTATATTGATCATCTATTTATTGGAAATCATGATATTGACCGTCCAGCGACGCGCATCCCTAATATCGATGCAAGAAAACAAACCGTCAAAGCAATGTATACATTACCTGGTAATATTTATGTATATTATGGTGATGAGCTTGATTTATTAGGAAGACGTCAAGAAGGTGTGAATGTTCCTGGTTATGGCACGGCGTATGATGAATATAGACGAACTGCGTTTTTAT
The DNA here is from genome assembly GCA_027620815.1 of Bacillota bacterium. Lineage (GTDB taxonomy): Bacteria > Bacillota_I > Bacilli_A > Acholeplasmatales > Acholeplasmataceae > UBA8290. The sequence continues at coordinate 259 of JAQCDH010000018.1, forward strand.
GGGATGATGAAAGAGAAACGTCATGGTTTCCAGATACTCAAAACGCATCAACACCAAATGTAACAGAAGCCATCGGCTATATTGACAGCATGTATCAAGTATATCGCACTTTTATGAATTTAAGACTTCAGTATCCAGCTCTCATGTTTGGTGATTTTACACCTTATGAAAATAATGATTATAATATCCAAGGGTTTTATCGCAGTTTTACACATGGAGAACACACCCAAAAAGTGCTTGTGATCATTAATATTTCTCAACAAGGTGCAACTTTTACACTACCATCTTTTATAGAAACCATTTATGAAGACAGTGAGTCAGAATTCACCTTAGATGCCTATGGTGTAGGTATCTATCTCATTGAAGAAGGTATGTAATGTTTATTATCCAGTACTTTAAAAACGGATTTTCTTATGAACATGTCTTTAAAAGACTCATTCCAATCAACTTTAAAGTCGTTTTATACTTTATTATTTTGACGTTTTTAAGTGCTTTTCCTCTGAACTATCAAATCATTCGAGAAGAAGGATTTCGATTAGATTTTATTGCTGAAAGTTTTAATACCTCTATTCCTGATGTTGCAATCGATTGTGAAATTTCCTTTGCAGGGATAAATTGTCAGGAAGATGTGACATTCAATCATCAAAATGTCACGTATTATATTGAAACCTATGATGAAAGTAAAGCTTATGAAGAACGTTCTATCATCTTATCTAATGATCGCATTTATTATCTACAAGGTCAGAATATCTTAGAATCAAGTGGTTATCAAGGATTTTCTGATACGTTAGATATGGGTCTCCTTATCTTTAGTGATCAAGTAGAAAAAGAAGCATTATGGCAGGCTTTTGGTGAGGGTATAGAAGGATCATTTGGACCTTATATTATTTTTAATGCATTACTCACAAATACAGTGATACAGTTTGTGATTCAGTTTATCTTTATCATCTTTTTATCATTTGTACTACAACTCTTTAAATATCAGTTATCCTCTTTTATGACCTATTCAGAAAGTTTAACCTTCATTGTTTGGATGATGACATTACCGGCTGTGCTTGCTGTAGGGATTGCACTTTTTGAACCTGTGTTCGCAAGTGTGATTTATCAGTTTTTAGTAGGGATTGTTATTATGATTGTCATGCTTAAATATGGAAGAAAATATTACCTTTGAAATAAAAAAAGACCACTTTCAATTCAAGTGGTCTTTTTTTATAATTTTAATTATGCATCCTGTGATGGTTGTTTTCTTTTTAATAATACTACGGCACCAATCGATACAGCTGATACAAGTCCAACACCTAAGCCAATCCATAAGATAAGATTATTATCTGATGAACCTGGAAGGATTTCATATTGTGGTGCTTCAAGAATTTCTGTTGTTAAGATCATTGTTGTTCTTGCTGGAACAAACGCAGTCCCACTTATTACTTCAAGTCCATTGATTGGATCACTATCGCCAGTAAATGTTAAGACATGATACTCTTTATTTTGCGGCAGTGTGACTTGTGTTAATCCAACATTTGGATTGAATCCACTATGAATCACAATCACTTCAGGTTCACTATCATCCATCCCAACAATACGGTATGCAATCGCACTATATGCTTGGTTGGTATCTAAAAATTGTAATCTGCTATTAATGAGTTGAGGATCTGTCATTCTAAAATGTTCATAAGCATTTCTAATATAAATCAAGTTTTTATAATATTCAAACACATCATTAAATTGAGCTTTTCTATCCCAACGTAATTGATTGACACTGTCTGGAGATTCATAAGAGTTATGATCATATCCGCCTTCTTCAAGAGGTTTACTTCTCATGAATTCAGCACCAGCATGGATAAATGGGACACCTTGAGAAGTTAATACAATGGCATTCGCTTGAATTTGCATTTGTTTTAAGATTTCAATATCACGTGTCACTGAAAACCCAGTTAAGACAAGTTTATCAAATAGTGTATTGTTGTCATGAGCTGACGCATAATTGACGATTTTTTCAGGATCTAAATGCCATCCACCAACATAATCAACATCAATATGATCAATCCCACCAACGATCCCGTATTTTAAACCTTCAAAGTTTGCTGCTAATCCTTCACCTTGAATCCAAGCACCATCTGCAGCACTGAATACAGAACCTTTTAAAGCGTCTCTTGTGACATCGTTAAATGCAGCAATATCATTTAAGTTTCTAATATTATTTTTACCGGCTTGTTCTGAAACTGGAAGTGGAGATGTTCCACCCATCCAAGGTTCACCGTAAATAAGGATTGTAGGGTCAATCTCATATAAGTTATCAGCAAGTGCATTCATCGTTTCAACATCATGAAGAGCCATAAGGTCAAATCGAAGTCCTGATAAATTATATTCAGTGACTAAGAATTCTGTTGAATCTACAATAAATTTACGCATCATAGAGCGTTCTGAAGCTGTTTCATTTCCAGTACCCGATCCATTTGAAAAACCACCAGACTCAGTAAAACGGTGATAGTAACCAGGAACAAGCTGATGGAAGTTAGACATCTCACTGGATCCTGTATGGTTATAAACAACATCCATGATTGCATGAATACCATAATCATGTAAACTTTGAACAACTTGTTTAAATTCAGTCACACGGGTACGTCCATCAAAAGGATTCGAAGAGAATGTCCCTTCTAATACATTAAAATGCATGGTCATGTAGCCCCAGTTAAATAAGTTATCATATAAAGGATTCGTTGCGAATTCAACTTCATCGACATACCCAAAATCTGCAAGTGGTAAGAAGTGAACAGCATTGACACCTAATTCTTTAATATGGTCAAGTCCAGTTGTGACAGTGACACCATTTCTATCAGTATAGGTTGTTCCTTTTTCAGCAACACCTAAAAATTTTCCTCGATAAGATTCAGTTCCTGTCCAAGAACTATGGGTTGTTAAATCTCTTACATGAAGTTCATAAATAATATAATCGGTATTATTTGTAACATTTTTAGGTCTAGAATTATATTCCCAACCTTCAGGATTAATCGCATCAAAATTCACAATCATGGATCTGACTGCATTTGCTCCTGCAGAATACGCATATGGATCTGTTGTTTCTACCGTGATGCCACCATTATTGACACTAAATGTATAATACTTAAAATCATAGTCATCAGTCAGTTTGATTTCCCAAGCTCCGTTTTCAATACGTGTCATTGGATGTGTTTCATAGGGTGAGGTTTCACTTGAAGGTTGACCTTCATCATTATAGTCTGGATGACCTTGGTTAAATAAGTTTAACGTAAGTTCACTTGCAAGTGGTGCCCATACACGAATAATCGTATCATCTCCATCAAAACTGACACCTAAATCACCATCATATGTATAAAGTGATTCAAAAGCAGGTGTGTCATATATTTTTTCTAATGAAACGGATTTCGTTGCTTTTTCATCATCAGCGAATGTTACTTCTACCACGTAAGCTTTATCAATTGAGAAACTACCTGAAATATTAAAGGTATTTGAACTCGCTGTACCAGTTAAAAACGCTGTTTGAGAACCGTTTTCATAAACGGCGTAATTCGACACAATCCCTGTTGCAGATACTTGTATTTGATACATCGGACCTGATGGCACGAAGTTCGCTTGTAATATACGATCACGGTAATCAGGGATATTATTGTCTAAGTCTGTTTGAGATGTCCCAATATTGATATCTTGCTCAACAAAATAGACGTGACCACGTCCATTTTCAACATTTTCAACATCAGCAAGGTCAATAAATCGGTCACCACCAATTTCACGGTAACCATCCCAACCACCTTGTTTGATAATGATTCCAAGACGTGTTGCACCTGGATATTCTGTGGCAAGATCAATATCATAATAAACACCATAATCGCCTTTTTTGGCTGTACTAAAGTCCCATTGTTTACCGCCTCTTCCAACAGGAAGATTTTCCCATACCCACATATTAAATCCACTATACGTATCATTATAACGATAGTAGTGAACACGCAAAGTCGTGAGTTCATCTGCTGCGTATGTTTGAACCGATAATAACGGTAATAAAAGTAGTGTTATTGCAATTAAAATTTTTTTCATGTATTCCTCCTACACAATGTATATTAACATGTATTTTACTAATAATAAAAATTTAATGGTAGCGATTACAATATGCAATCGGTTTCACAAATTATATAATTACTAAAGCGTTTACATTTTTTTACATTTTGTGATATTATATAGCTATCAAATAAAAGAGAAAATCTTTTATAAATAGGAGGAAATAATGAAGAAAGGATTACTCGCTTTACTACTCGTTGCAGTATCTGCACTTACATTTGGAATTAGTGCACTTGGTGCTGGAACCGGTAATTTAGTTATCCACTTTCAAGCTTGGAGTGGAGAATATGATGATCTTGGAAACCATACATGGGCACCAGGATTAAGTCCTAGAGTACGTGATGGCGTGGATGCATTTGGAGCTTATTGGGAATATAATGACATTCCAGTAGGAACTCAAGTGCCATTTATTGCTGTTTACTGGGCAAATGGAGCACAAGATTGGAGTAGAAAGTTAACAGATGACGTATTTATTCCAGCAAGTGCAATTCAAGAAGATAAGACAGTTCATGTTTATATTTTTGAAGGAATGCTTGGGAATGGAAATGCAAAGGTTTATGTTGCTGATCCAAATAGACACAATGTTTTAGCTGTTTATTATGATCCAGCTGGAGCATATGAAGAAGGACTTGGAATTCATGGTTGGGGTTGGACTTATGAAGATGATGCAGAAATCGGTGCTTCACAATGGGGGACACCTTCTCAACTATTTACTGTAGCTGGTCGTTCAGAATTAGACATTGATGTTTGGGGAATGATGCTATCTGCTAAAGAAACATGGGCAGGATTCCTAGTTTATGGAGGCGATGATGCAACTAAAAAGACTGGAGATTTAAAACCTGACACAGGCTTCTTTACGAATCATGGTGTAGGTACAGTTGATATTGTTTATATTGTTAACGCTGGTGATGGTGTCACAAATAATTCAAATGTATTTACAACACCTGCAGATTTTCAAGATGAAGCATTTAGTTTTAAACTATTACCTTTTTCACCAGAAGATATGTCTGGAACATACGCAATTGATCCTAATACACTCGTTGTTAAAACAAGTGCATCAGTGGCTTCACCTTATGCAGCAGCAACAACTGATGCTGAACGTGTTGCAGCAGAAGCATTAATTACAACTTGGTTCGAAATTAAAGAAGATTTGGGTAATGGACAATATGGACCTGCACTTGAAATTGAACGTGTTGACTTTGGTAAAACAAATACAACACTTAATACGTTTGTTATTGCACTTGCAGAGGGTAGTGAATTAGATAATAATAAAGATTATGAAGTTTTCTTTGATACACAATTTCCACAAGATTTAGCTGTAGCAAGAGAAATTACTGTGACATTAAATGTTACCGTACCTGATAATACACCTGCAAACGCAACAATTAGTTTAGGTGCTTCATTTGGAGGTTGGAATCCAGGGGATGCAGCTTATGCAGCTACTAAACAATCTGATGGATCATACTCAATTACATTTACAATTAGTGTGACAGCAGCGTATTCAACTCATGAATATAAATGGACACAAGGTACATGGGATATAGGTGAGAACTTAGCTTCAGGTAACCGTTCATTTATCTTATCAAATAACATGACTTCAGTCACATTTAATGATGAGATTTTAGCTTGGGATAAAGATGCAGATGCTGCTGATACAAAATATCCAGCAACAGCAAGAACAGTATTTGTTCCAACCAATGCATCTGCTTCATTAGCACTTGATTTAGATACAGAAGCACCAGTATTAATATTCGTATCTCCATTATCATTTGTTGGTAAAGCAGCTGATCAAAGAATCATTGAAGTTCCATGGGGACAACCATTTGATCAATCACTCTTCCCACGTTATTCTGTAACAGATAACCGTGATGGAGATATCACATCATTCGTGTTTGTACCTAAAGGTAACATGTCAGTATTAAATACAGCTGAAGAGGGTGATTACACCATTATGTTACAAGTCGAAGATAAATGGGGTAATATCACTCAAGAAACATTTATCTTTAGAGTAGTGAAAGGCGTATAGGGAGGTTAAATCATGAAAAAAATTATATTATTATTTATTGCTTTAGCATCCGTATTTACATTAGCGGCATGTGGTGAAACTGTTGAAAATAATGGTGAAACCATTGACTTCGGTGATATATATGTGCCTTCATCAAGCATCCGTGTTTGGATGGATGATGAAAACGGTGAATATATGGCTGCAGTGATTGAAGAATTTAATAAAGTGTATCCAAATATCGTTGTTGAATTTCAACACATGGGTTCAGTGGGTGCTCGTGAATTATTAAAAACGTTTGGTCCTTCAGGAAATGGTGCAGATATTTTCCAATTCCCTCATGACCAACTTGCACAAGCTGTATTAGAAGATTTAGTATTACCTTTACCAAATAGCTTAAAAACCTCATTAGAAGGTCGTTCAGCTCAACTTGGTTTAGATATTGCGACATTATCTTATGATGAAACAAACGGATCTTTTGACCCAACATCACCGAATGCTGTTGAAAGTTTATTTGCAGTACCTCTATCATTAGAATCTGTTGGTTTATTTTACAATAAAGATTTAGTTGCTACACCTGCAACCACAATGGAAGCATTACTTGCAGCTGGTGCAACTTGGAATGCAGCATTAACTTCAGATGCGACTGATGATCCTACAAGAACAAATGCACAAGCAGGATACTTCTATTTAGGAACAACGTCACATTGGGCAGATTCATATTTCATGCAACCATTCTATAGTGCATTCGGATTTACACCATTTGGACCAAACTTAGATGATGCAAGTGCAGTAGGATTTGTAAATACAGTTGCAGCTTTAAATTTCTTTAAAGATGAATTAAGACCGATTGTTACCAATGGTGGAGCAACGGATTCAGCAAGTGGAGCAGCAAACTTTGAGGCAGGTAACATTCCTTATGTTATTGGTGGACCATGGAACCATGAAGCGTTCTTAAAAGCTGGTATTAACTATGGTGTTGCGCCAATGCCAACAATTAATGGTCAAAACATGAGAACGTTTGCTGGTGCGATGATGACTGCTGTTTATAAATATTCAGATAAATCAGAAGATGCAATTAAATTTGTTGAATTCTTAACAACAGACATTGCAATGGAATTAATGTATGAATATAAAACAAAACTTCCTGCATTAGAAAATGAACTGTTAGCAACGATTCCTGGCGTATCAGAAGATGAGTTGTTACTTGCAATGGCTGAACAATTAAAAACTTCAGTTCCAATGCCAACAATTCCTCAAGTGACTTACTACTGGGGACCAGGTGAAACTATGATTAAAGATGTTTGGAATAATGATGTTGCAGCTGCTACCGCAGTCGCAACAGCAGAAGCATCTTATCGTGTGCGTTCTGGTTTAGCAAATCAATAAATTAAAAGTTTCAAAGAAATTATTATACTAGTTAAGAAGGCGGCAATAACGCATTGCCGCCTCCTTATTAGTTTATAAGGAGCATGAATGAAGGCACTAAGTACAATTAAAGCAATTTTATCAGCATTCATATGGGGTTCAGGACAAGCTCTGAATCGTCAATATATTAAAGCTTTATTCTTTTTCATTATTTTTGTCGGATTTGTTGGTACAGAATTATTAACGAGTTCTTATTTCGAAGAGACATCAGCATATACAAAACTGGTTGGTGATGATCTTACTGATACATGGTATCAAGACAATTTATATGCACGTTATTTCAATTTAAAAAATGAAAATAATATACGTGCAAATGGTTTTGATTCTACGGGATATGAACCTTATGAAACGTTTTTGAGATCACTTAATATTCCTGAAAATGCAACAGATAAAGAAACATTAGCTGCACTCAATGAAATTAATATGTTGCAGTTTATTGCAGATGATCTTAGAGAGGCAAACTTACCAACAGTTACAAATTTATCTACACTTGAAGCGGTTTTAGCTTCCGATTTTGATATCACTACAGGTACCCTTCTTGAAAGAAGAGGTATCTTATTTGTTGATGAGGATGGAACCTATTATATCGAAAGAAATGTTGAACTTGAAGACGGAAGTAATCAAAAAGAATTTATAGAAACAACCATGCTCCATGGTGGATTCAATGAATCGAACATCTTGTTATCTAATGAAGGACTTGTTCGTTTCGAAAAGCTTAATGAAATTTATGAAATTGAAGATACTTTTTATTTAAGAGTAAAAATAGATGGATCTTTTAGATTTGTTAATTTACTAACAGAAGAAATTATATCAACCATTGAAATGGATAATAACAGAGTTCCAATTGAAGGTCCTATGTATCTTGTAGATGAGACGTTCTATGAGTATTATGAAGCTGGTATGATTTATTTATCTCAACGCTTACAATATGAACAAACGCCATTCACAAGAGTTTTCCGTCAAGCATTATATTATGATTATAGTGCGGATCATCTTGATTATTCTAATGCTGACTTTAATAGACTAATGGTGCGGGTTTATCTCAATTTAAATACTGATCTTAAAGAAAATTTTGAATCTCAATATGATAATTTCTTTTATGATCAAGCAGGATTTTTTATTCGTAGTTATTGGTCTGTAGGGACGCTTGGTATTGCACAAAAAGTTAATTTTACGAATCATATGTCTTTAGCTGAGGCGCTTGCAGGACAAGGATTAAGTGAAAGAGAGTTTTCACTTTTCACGACTCCGGGTTTTCAAATAAGTGAAAATATTCCGATACAAGGTCACGTATCGACAATGATTTTACTAGAAGGTTTAATTGGAATCATCTCGTCACTATTCTTTTTCATCTTTATGATTTGGGGAATTTTAGATGCCTACAGAGTAAGTGAACAAAAACGTAAAAATGAAAAAGTATTAAAAGATATTGATTATTTTAAAGATGTATATGAAAGTAGTTACGAATACATCATTTTATCTCCTGCAATGTTTGTATTAGCCTTTATTTCAATTATGCCAATTGTCTTTGGATTTATGATTGCATTCACTGATATTGCTGGTAATGAATCGATGTTAGATAACTTTGATTATGTTGGATTTAGAAATTTTATTGCGATTTTTGATTTCACATCAGGATTAGGTCAATCATTTGGGCAAGCATTTTGGCGCGTTCTTGGATGGACTGTTGTATGGGCCATTTTATCGACAGCAACCGTATTTTTTGGAGGATTTTTCCAAGCACTCATTTTAAACAGTGAAAAAGTTGTTTTTAGAAAATTTTGGAGAACATTATTTATTTTACCTTGGGCAATACCAGCATTACTTTCTCAGATGGTATTCTCTGTTATGTTTAAAGAACTTGGTTTTATCAACCAATTTTTAAAAGATTTAGGCGTCTATGATATGCTTTTTGATTTAGGAATGTTAGGGGTCAATTACGAAAGTTTATCTGGCATTAGAACACTCTTTTACTTAGGTTTAGACAATATTCAATGGTTTACCAATCCATTTAATACGACCTTTGTAAGAGGAAGTATTGTCTTAATTAATATTTGGTTAGGGTTTCCATATTTTATGGCACTCATGACAGGTGTGATGACTGCTATTGATAAAACATTATATGAGGCTGCAGATATCGATGGAGCCAGTGGATGGCAAAAAATCCGACTAATTACAATGCCGCTTGTTTTATATTCAACTGCACCAATCTTAATTATGACATTTTCAGGTAACTTTAATAATTTTGGTGTCATTTACTTTATTACAGGTGGTGGACCTAATGACGGGAAACCATCACTTGGATTTGCAGGAGACACCGATATTTTAATTTCATGGATGTATAAGTTAACAGTAGATTATAGTATTTATAATATGGCTTCTGTGTTCTCGGTATTAATATTCTTATTTGTGGGTTCAATTACTGCTTGGAATTTATCAAGAACCCGCGCATTCCAGGAGGATTAGAAGATGTTATTTCTACAATTATTGACTATATTTTTAATCTTACTTGTTATTTTTGTACACCAATCTACGGTGTATGAATATGCAAGACGAAAAGGATATGAAGGGATTAAACCCGGACTTATTGGACTCATTCCAATTTACGGTTTGTTTTACTATAAACGTATTGAAAAAAGAAGAAATGTTTCAGATCGAGGGTTAAAAGAAGTTTTCAAACTTAATCATATGTTACAACGAGTTGCTTTATATATTCAAATACTGATTGTTGCAGCACTTGTTATTGTTCCGGTTGTTTATATTTTTGGACTAGCTTTTTCAAACATTCGTTCAGATATTCCAAATCAAATTTGGCCTGAAAATCCAAGTTTTGAGGCGTTTAATTATCTATTTACAGAAACGAAGTTCACCACTTGGTATTGGAATACGCTTTCGATTGCCCTTATCAATATGTTTATTGGTACAGTACTTATTACTGGTGCAGCTTATGTCTTTGCAAGATTTAGTTTCAAAGGGAAACGTGCAGGGTTACTTGGTATTTTAGTTCTTCAAGCATTTCCATCATTTATGGGTTTAATTGCAATGTATGTCTTATTTTGGAGATTTGGATTACTTGGACAACCTAGAGCACTTTCAATTTTATATATTGGTGGATCGATTCCTGGAAATTTATGGCTTATTAAAGGGTTCTTGCAACAAATTCCAAAAGATTTAGATGAATCAGCGATGATCGATGGTGCGAATAAGTTTCAAATTTTCTGGCACATCATCTTACCGCTCTCTGTGCCTATCTTAACATTTGTTGCCGTAACTATGTTTATGGGACCGTGGATGGATTATATTTTACCAGGTTATTTACTTAATTATTATCCTCAAAATGCGCCAGCAGGTTATGATGTTACCAATCAATGGACACTTGCTGTGGGGTTATTTAGATTTATTAATGACTTGAATTATATTCACTATTCTGCCTTTGCAGCAGGTGCTTTACTAGTCGGTATACCAATTACCATTCTTTATATGGTCTTCCAGCGTTACTTAATTGAAGGTATTATGGCAGGTGCAACGAAAGGTTAATTAAAAAAGGGTAATTATTTACCCTTTTTTTTCATGTGAAACCGTTATTAGAAAGCCATTTTAAGCCTTTTTGTGTTAAAATATAGTTATATCAATGAAGGAGAACACCCATGCCTCAACTTACAATCAAAGAAAACTTTATTAGTCAATTACAATCACAATTTCATGTCGATATGAAATCTTCTCGATTAGAAGAGCGCTATCAAGTATTAGCATCGCTAGTTC
>JAQCDH010000019.1 GCA_027620815.1 Bacillota bacterium
ACGTTGTTACCGATCATTTGAAAGGGATGTAATAAACTTGATCCTAATTGATACGTTTCCGTTGGTGACACACCTAGTTGAAAGATAAGTCCTTGATAGCCTAATCGTGATAGTGCGTTTTCACTTATGAGTCTATACGTCATCGTATTTATATCAGATCCATTTTGATAATAATCAATGGTAATTTCACCAGAGGTGACTACTTTAAAAAATGCAATGATGTCGTCCCAATCTTCTACTTCAACAATGACATCTCCTTGAGACAATCTGTAAATGACATCATAGGTGTTTAAACCAGCCTCTAACGAACGTCCAAATACTTGTCCTGGATTCGGATATGTTAATACAACACCGTCTTCTGTTACATTGGATAACCCTGCGGTTTGAATAATAACTGCGAGTTCTACATCATTTATGGTCATGATTTCATTATTTCTTATATATGTAATATCGACAACATGAGAATCGAGTTCAGATAATGATCGACTTAAATCATCCCATGTATTAATAACATCATCATTAATACCAGTAATACGATCACCTTCAACAAGTCCAATAAGATCTGCTGGTGCACCTACTGCAACACCACCTAATGCATTAGATTCTAAATTCGGTTGCATTAAAAACAAACCAACAATTAAATACAAAACAAAAGCAAGAATGAAATTCATTGCCGGTCCAGCAAAAATGACTAAGAATCTTTCAAATAAAGTTTTAGATTCAAAACTCTTTTCCTCTGGCGTAACAAGCATATATTTATCTTTAGATAAGATATAAGCTGCATCTCTTGAGACTTCGAAGTGTGTGTTTTGTTGATCTATCTCAATTTCAATAAATAATTGCTTCCCGTTTTTACCATATAAATCAAATGATACAACATCCCCACGGATACTTTCAAACTGATTTGGATCAAGGATGATTTTAGATACGAAACCTTTTTCATCAATGATTAAAGAGCTTTGATCACCTTTTTTAATAAGTGCATCTGATATCGATTCTCCAGCCATCGATACATACCCGCCGATAGGAATCGCGCGTATTGCATACAAAATATCGTTTTTTCTCTTTCCATAAACAAGCGGACCCATCCCAAGTGAAAACTCATGGACTAAAATGCCAGCTTTTCTAGCAAAATAATAATGTCCGAGTTCATGGATAAAAATAATAAGTCCTAATACAATAATAAATAATACTAGATTGAGTATAAACATCTTAACCCCTTATATAAATAAGTAAATGAAAAAGAAACTTGCTGATAAAAACATAGAGACAAGCATTACAGAATCAAAACGGTCCATTATTCCACCATGACCTGGAAAAATACTTCCAAAATCTTTAATTTGATAATGACGTTTTAATTTTGATGCCATCAAATCTCCAAACTGAGAGACAATGGTTGCAAAAAAGGTCAGTATAAAGACAAATAAAAATTGTAATTCAAAAGTGACATTAGATTCAATTAATAAACGATCTAGTAACGTTCTTTCACCACTAGAATTAAATAAATCACCTAAAAACGTACCAACAACAAAAATATCACCATAATACATAGCAAAGACACTCGCGATGATGGTTGCGACAATCGATCCGCCAATGGCACCTTCCCAAGATTTTTTAGGACTGATGTTCGGTGTCATTTTATGTTTTCCAAATTTCATACCAATCACATATGCAAACGTATCCGTAAGTGTTGAGATGATCAACATATACACAATGAATCTAACACCAATCAAACGTAGTAATACAATGGATGCTGATCCAAACCCAACATAGATCATGACAAGCAACGCCTTCCCTACATTAGTCACACTAAAATTATGTGATAGTACAAAATAAATAAATAAGACAACAAGCATGAAAGGAATGGTTACATGAAGTAAGCCTCTATTTTCAAAGGTAATTGGACTTTGATTCCAACCAATAAATCCTGCAATAGAAACATGTATAAGGAGTGCTGATAGAATGGTAACAAATCTAAATCTTTTCGATAATGGAGATTCTTTTTCAAACATATTTAAAAACTCTATCGATGCCCCGATGACAAAAAATGCCATGATGAATTCAAAGACATTCACCAATGATGGCACGCTTATAATAGGAACAATGATTGAAATAAGTAATAGACCTGTAATCAGACGTTTATTTTTCATAAACCTCCAAAGCGACGTTTACGTTTCTCAAATACTTTTAGTGCTTTGAATAGTTCTTTTTTAGAAAATGCTGGCCAAGATGTTTTAGTAAAATAAAACTCTGCATACGCAGATTGTGCAAGTAAAAAATTAGATATTCTAATTTCTCCACCTGTACGAATGAGTAAATCAACATCATGAGGTTGCATCAGTGCTTGTTTAAGTGATTCGATATCCTTCACTTCATTATTCTGAGCAACATGAATCAGTTCTTCAAGACCACCATAATCAATCGCGACATACAAAACAAAGGTATCATCAAATTGTTCAGATCGTTTTTCTATATCAGTGATCAAATCAAGCATCCCTTGAGGGAGACGATCTCTTCTTCCAATAAACTTGACTTGATGATCAAGTTCTTCTTTTCTTGTTTCAAAGATTTCAATCGGTTTAGTCAATAAGTAATCGACTTCTTCTTTCGGACGCTTCCAATTTTCGGTACTAAATGCAAAAACTGTGAGTTTTTGAACTCCCAGTTTTCTAATTTCTTTTGTAATTGTAAAAAGATTTTGTCCACCTTGATAATGTCCTTGAGAACGCGGTAGGCCTCTTTTACTTGCCCATCTTCCGTTTCCATCTAAAATAATGGCGACATGGGATGGCACGATGCTTAATTTCATGAAATCTCCCACAAATATTATACACCACTTATGATGTATTTCATACCTTGAAAATAAAAGGCTGACGCCTTATATTTTAAGTAATTCAGATGATTTTTCTTTTGTTAGTTGATCGACTTTAGCGATATATTGATTCGTTAATTCCTGTACATCATCAATATAACCTTTTTCATCATCTTCTGTAAGCCCTAGCTTTTTTAAGTGATCATTTCCATCACGTCTTACATTTCTAATAGCAACTTTTGCTTGTTCACCGAATTTCTCAACATCTTTGACAAGTTCTTTACGACGTTGTTCTGTTGGTTGAGGTAAAATCAATCTTACGCCAACACCATCATTGATTGGATTAAGTCCAAGAGATGATGCATGTATTGCGTGCTCAATATCTTTAATGAGTGATTTATCATAAGGTTTAATGTATAGTTGATTGCCATCAATGACACTCACACTTCCAATTTGATTGAGAGGTGTATCGACACCATAATAGGAGATGGTAATATCATTTAAAAGACCTGGATTAGCACGTCCTGTACGAACATGTGTAAATTCATGCAATAAAACATTGCATGCTTTATTCATTTTTTCTTCAGTTTCTAAAATAATCACATCTGCTTGTTCATTCATGGTTTAACCCTCCCAAGATACTTTCGTACCAATAGGTTCTTCTAAGACTGCTTTTTTCATATTTCCACTTGTATTTAAATTAAAAACAATCACATCGATTTTATTTTCATGACAAATCGATGCTGCTGTTTGATCCATCACGCCAAGTTTTTTAACGAGTAAATCTTCTTGAGTAAGTGCGTCATACATGGTTGCATCGTTATGTTTTTTTGGATCTTTATCATACACGCCATCGACACCATTTTTAGCCATTAAAATAATTGGTGCATCAAGTTCCGCAGCACGAAGTGCTGCTGCAGTGTCCGTGGAAAAGTAAGGTGTTCCTGTGCCACCTGCAAAAATTAAAACACGTTTTTTCTCAAAATGTCTCATGGCACGTCTTCTAATATATGGTTCAGCGACTGTTGATATAGGTAAAACTGTCATGACACGTGAAGGTACTTGAATACTTTCAAGAGCGTCTTGAAGAGCTAAACTGTTCATCACAGTTCCTAACATCCCCATGTAATCTGCTTGTGCACGGTCCATACCAAGTTCTTCACCTGTTTTACCGCGCCATAAATTACCACCGCCAACAACAATACCAACATCCACACCAAGGGCATAAATTTCTTTGATTTCGGTTGCAATCTTTTTTACAGTGAGTGGATGGATACCATACATTCCATCTCCCTTAAGTGCTTCACCACTTAATTTGATTATGACACGCGGATACATAGTTCACCTCAATATTTATTTACGTACTTGACTCATGACTTCAGCTGCGAAGTCTTCTTGTTTCTTTTCAATACCTTCACCGACTTCAAGTCTTACAAAAGATAATACTTGATTGTTTTTAGACGTTAAATATTGTGCAACAGTTTGATCTGGATCTTTAACAAATGGTTGATCAACAAGCGTAATGTCTTTTAAAAATTTATTGAGTCTTCCTTCAATCATCTTTTCAACAATGTTTGCAGGTTTACCTTCTGCGAGTGCTTGTTGCGTTAAAATATGACGTTCATGTTCTAGAGTTTCAGCATCCACTTGATGACGATTTAGAAATTGTGGTTTTTGAGCTGCAACATGCATAGAAACATCTTTTGCGGTTTCTTCATCCGCTTTTTCAAGTAGTGATAAAGCAACAATACGACCACCCATATGTTTATACGCACCAAATCCTTGAGCGTCTGTTTTAGTCACACGAGAAACGCGTCTCAAGGTAATGTTTTCTCCAATGGTTGCTGTTGCTTCTTTTAACAAAATTGAAACTGATTTACCATTGACTTCAAGTGCTAATGCTTCTTCAGTATTTGTCACTGAGCTGTTGATTAGTGATTGTCCGACTTGATCGAGTAAATTTAAAAATTGTTCGTTTTTTGATACGAAGTCAGTTTCTGAATTGAGTTCAAAGACAATTGCTTCGTTACCGTTCATAACAACATTACATAGTCCCTCAGCAGCAATTCTATCAGATTTTTTCTCTGCTTTGGCAATCCCTTTTTCTCTTAAATAATCAACGGCTGCAGAAACATCTCCATTCGTTGCTTCTAATGCTTTTTTGCAATCTAACATACCTGCGCCAGTACGGTAACGTAGTTCTTTTACGAGTTGAGCTGTAATCATTTTTATAAAATCTCCTTTAATTTTTAATGAAAGAAAAGGGGTAAATTACCCCTTATGCTTGTTTTAATAAATCTACTAATTCTGCTTTTTTAAGGGTAGAATAACCAGATAATCCTTTTTCTTTTGCAAGATCACGTAATTCTGAGACTTTCATTGCATCATAATCAACAGTGGTTGCAGGTACGACTTTTTCTACTTTTTCTGCAGCTACTTTCGTTTCCTTAACTGGTGCAGGTGCAGGTTTGTCTTCTTTAACTTCAGCTACAACTGGATTGTCTTCTTTGACAACTTTTACTGGAGTAGGTGCTGCTTCTTTTTTAGGTGCTTGTTCAGAAGGTTTATCATCACGGTCACGTCTAGAAGCTTCTTGAGGTGTTTCATCGTCATATTTTTCAACAACGCCACCCATTGCTTCAACACATGCATTTCCCATGACCCAAACAAGCAGTTTAACTGCACGAATCGCATCATCATTTGCTGGAATAATGTGATCAACTAAATCTGGATCACAGTTTGAATCGACAATTCCAAAGACTGGAATATTTAATTTTCTTGCTTCTAAAACAGCGTTAATTTCACTACTTGGATCAACAACAAAGATTGCTTCTGGTAACTTTGTCATATCTTTAATACCGCCAAGAAACTTCTCTAAACGGTCTCTTTCTTTGAGTAGCCCTAATACTTCTTTTTTAGGTAATTTCTCAAATGTACCATCTGATTCCATGACGTATAAATCTTTTAAACGCTTGATTCTTTTTTTAATTGTTTTAAAGTTTGTAAGTGTTCCACCTAACCAACGTTGATCAACATAGTATTGGCCGGTACGGATTGCTTCTTCTTTAACAGCTTCTTGGGCTTGTTTTTTTGTTCCTACAAATAAAACTTTTCCACCTTCAGCAATAATTTGAAATAACGCTTGATATGTACGTTCAATTTCTTCTGCTGTTTTCTTTAAATCAATAATGTGAATGCCATTTCTAGCTGTGAAAATATAAGGTGCCATTTTTGGATTCCAACGACGTGTTGCGTGACCAAAATGTACCCCTGATTCTAATAGTTGTTTCATTGAAACGACTGCCATAATATAATTCTCCTTTTTTGTTTTTTTCCTCTATGTTGCTTCACATCATTCATCTTTCATTTTAAAAGACACATGAATGATGAAACACAACATATGTGTTTTCTTATAGCCTTAAATACTATATCACATATTATATGGATATGCAACCATTTATATACTTGAAACTCGCACTCAAACTTGATTAAGAACTACTTCCAAATCCACCTTTTCGTTCACTTGAAACAGGGTGATCATCCTCAGTTTTTAAAAACATTTGAAAGACACCTTGTGCGACACGCTCAAACTTAGAGATCGTTACTGGTGTGTTTTTAAAATTATATAAAGGCACCATAATGTGGCCTTCATTTTGAGGGTTATTATAATAATCCGCATCAATCACGCCAACACCATTACTCATCATCAACCCTTTTTTAATGCCTAGTGATGATCTCGGGTAAACAAGTAAGACTTGGTTTTCACCGAGTTTCACTTTTAAACCTGTTGGTATGAATTTAATCTCCCCTGGCTCAATGGTAACGTCTTCATAAGAGGCTAAATCATAACCAGCACTTTCAAGTGTTTGTCTTTGAGGTAATGTAATGTTTTCTGGAACTAGATAAGAAACTTTTTCAAATTTTCTCATATGGACTCCTTTTTCTTTTCTTGCATTCTTGGATGCGCGTTTTGATACATCTTTTGAATGTTTTTATTATCTAAGTGTGTGTAAATTTGAGTTGATGTGAGTTGTTCATGACCAAGTAATTCTTGAACACTTCTTAAATCTGCACCATGTGAAAGTAATGTTGATGCAAAGGCATGTCTTAACATATGCGGATGGAGTTGATAGGTTTCACCAGATTGATAAATCACGTTTTGAACCATTTTTTCTAAATTACGCACAGTCATCTTTTTACCAAGTCTTGATAAAAAAACGTATGGCGTTTGAGCTTGACCGGTATGGATTAAAACATCTGAACGTTCAAAAGTTAAATAGTGAGATAAGTTTTCAGCAATCGTCTTCGTAAAAGGCACATATCTCATTTTTTGACCTTTACCTAAAATCTTAAACGTTCTCTCACTAATATCGACATCTTTGATTTTTAAAGAGACAAGTTCACTCGCTCTTAACCCACAACTATATAATATATCCAACATAATATAATTTCTAAAGGTTAATGGTTTAGTTTTATCCATAAGACGAAACAATGTTGTCATTTCATCATCATGAATCCGTTTCGGTAATCTTTTTTCTATTTTTGGCGCTTGTATTTCATGCATTAAATTAATTTCAAGATGTCCTTGTTCAACACAATACTCATAATACATTCTCAAAGAAGAAAGTCTTCTAGAAATCGTTTTTGAGCTTCTGTCTAAACTTTGCATATGAGAAATATAATGTCTAATAATGCGTGAACGTTTCACTTCCATTAAATTGGGAGCAAGTGATTCTTCGATGATAAAGCGTTCAAAATCAAGTAGATCTCTTTGATATCCACTAATCGTATGTTCTGAATATCTTTTAATATTTTCTAAATAATCGATGAATTGATCAATCAATGGTCATCGCCTCTTTCATATATGAAGACATTGCTTCTTTGGCACGGTTTACGTAAAATGCTTTTCTATCTGTTTTTTTCATTTTTGTTTCAATGGCATCCATCAATCCAAAATTAGCATTCATTGGAACAAACGAACGATTAGGTGTGGACACGTATCTTGCCATCGCACCAATCATGGTATCTTTTGGAAAAGGTAAAACATGTCCTGTTTGTAGATAATGATCTAATTGGATGGCAGCATTTAGACCAGAAGCTGCGCTTTCTACATAACCTTCAACGCCTGAGAGTTGCCCTGCAATGAATAAATTGGGTTGATGTTTAACTTGATATCCACCATTTAATACTTCAGTGGAATGGATGTAATGATTTTTATGCATGACACCATAACGAATGATGCTTGCTTGTTCTAATCCTGGAATCATTTGAATGAGTTTTTTTTGAGCTGGCCATGTTAAATGGGTTTGAAAGCCTACGATATTATACATCGTTTTCCCGACGTCATCTTGTCTTAGTTGAATCACAGCATAAGGTCTCTCTCCATCTTTTTCTAAACCGACTGGTTTTAGAGGTCCAAACCTAAGTGTGTCAATTCCTCGTTCAGCCATCGTTTCAACTGGCATACAGCCTTCAAAAACATTGTTTTCAAAATCTTTTACTTCTACCTTATCTGAAGACATGAGTGCATCATAAAACTTAAGGTATGTTTCTTTATCCATTGGGCAATTAATATAATCTGCATCGCCTTTATCATAGCGGCTTTTTAAATAACAAACATTCATATCAATCGTATTTCCATCTAAAATTGGAGACACTGCATCAAAAAAATGTAAGAATTCTTGATTAAAGATTGACCCTAAAGATGTCATTAAATCGTTGTGTGTAAGTGGACCTGTTGCAATAATGGTTGGGATGTTTTCATCAATTTGACTAAAAACATCCTCAATAATAGAAAGTTTTTCAAATGAAAGTAACGTAGATTTGATGGTCTCAGAAAATATCGTTCTATCTACAGCGAGTGATGATCCGGCTGGAACTTGAGCAACTTCAGCAGAAGACATCGTAATAGAATCAAACTGACGCATTTCATTTTTGAGTAAACCGACACCATTGAAAATATCATCAGAACGTAATGAATTAGAACATACAAGTTCAGCAAAATCACCTGTACGATGTGCAGGTGTCATAACTTTAGGTCGCATTTCATATAAATCGACCTGGTATCCTTTTTTTAGTAAATAATAGGCAGCTTCAACACCTGCTAAACCTGCACCAATCACTTTAATTTTCAACGAACCCTCTTAGTGTTGTAACTTGTTGTTTTTTAATCACATTAATGATTGCTAAAACAATAATAATTTTAAATGGAATCATCAGTGCACCACGAATGATACGCGCTAAAAATCCAATAATATAAGGCTGTCCAAATAAATCTTGAATCCATATTGGTGTCAGTAAAATAATCACGAAAAATTCAATTAAAATAATCATGATAGAAACAGTATACATATCTTTTAATTCATATTTATAATCTCTCAAAGTAAGATACATAAAACCAATGGTAAGCAAACTCATCACAATAATGAGGGCAATAATCGCAATTCTAACTTCTAATGTTAAAGAGACAGTTTCTCCCCCAAGTGATAACCTGTCTAAAGAGTACAAGACACCGATCGTCACCAATACAAGCGTCATTGACGTTATGAGTAATGTTTTTTTAACAAATAAGAAATTTTTATGTTGGAAAAATAGTGGAATCATCCCTGAAAATAAACCAATGAGTGCGTTATTGATTGTAAATCCGACATGATAGGCACCTTGGCCATATAATAAAAAATTGATAAGATCAATAATAATTCCAACACCCATCCCGTACCACTTTCCTAAGATGAGTCCTGATAAAATGATCGGAATGGCAACAATATCTAATCTTAAAGCTGGAATTGAAAACACTGGTAAGATGATTGAAAAATTACCTAATATGACACCAACAGTTGTTAACATGGTTGCTGTGGTCAGTTGAATTACTTGGGTTTTGCCTTTCATTGAATATCCTCCTAAATATTTAAAGATGACTTGACAGTTCTTAAAAAATATAAAGACCCTGTAACTAATATTGTATCATAATTGATGCGTTTTAATTGGTGAATTGTGTCTTTATAATCGATAAAAATAACATCTTTTATGTGACTCACATCTGTCTTTTGAATACTTTGTTCGTGATCAAAAGCTGTGACATAAACTTTTTTAGCATATTGCTTCATCAGTGTGATCATTGCTTCATATTTTTTTGTCTTTAAAATAGACATATAAACAATGGGTTGAATGTTTTTATCTCTTAAAGATTGAATAAGGGATTCGATGCCCTCTGCATTATGCGCTCCGTCAAAAATAAGGTGTTCATGGATAAATTGAAATCGAAATGGCATGAATTTTAAAGTTTGAACATTGATGCTTGGACTTTTAACAATTGTTTTCAACGCTTGAAATGCAAGTGATAAATTATGATGTTGATAGGACGGAAAATCATGTTTAAAAACATGTTTTTCAGTTTCTAATAATGTTGCACCTACATTTAAAATACGTTTTATAAAAACATCTCCTATGTTATCAAGTATATTTGGAGATAATAAAACGTTCATACCGTGATGAATAATCCCTGCTTGATGTCTTGCAATATCAAAAACAGTTGGTCCGATGATTTCATCATGTTCTAATGACGTTGATGTAATGATTGCAAGTGATGCCTCTAGGACATTGGTTGCATCATGGGTGCCACCCAAGCCTACCTCTATCACTGCAAGATCCACTTCATACTTTTTAAACATGAGTAAAGCGAGCGCTGTATCTTGTTCAAAAGATGTCAATCCATTATTAAGCATCTCGTTTTCTAAGCTGTTAAATTCTTCTTGGATATCTTTGATGGTTTCATTTTGAATCAAAATATTATCAAAACGTGTCATGGTATATGGTGAAAAATAAAACCCTACTTTTAATCCCTGTTGTATCAACATCTGAGATAAAAAATAACTTGTAGAGCCTTTACCATTTGAACCACCAACATGAATGGTTTGATACGTTTTTTGTGGATTTTTATATATTTCTAAGAACTTTTTAATTGCAATTGTATCCACTTTTATCTCCAATCAATTGGTTTTTTTTGGTTTAATAACAAATATTCATTGGTTTGAATAAATTGTTTTGATGTTAAAAATCCTCGGTAAGATGAAAGTGGTGATGGATGAGACGTTTTGATGATTAAATGATCACCATCAATATCTTCCTCAAATTGTTGAGCAAAACTACCCCATAACAAAAAAACTAAGTGGTGATGGTCACGACTAAGTTTACGAATGAGTGACTTAGTAAGTAATCGATAAGCCTCATCTTGATGAGATAAAGGTTTCCCTTCAATCACACTTAAATACGAATTCCATAAGAGGACACCTTGATTGGCATATCTTGAAAAGTCACCGTTGGTATCATCCACTTCAAACCCATTGAATTGAATCGCTTTAAAAATATTTTTAAGTGATGGTGGTAATGGTTTTTTTATGCAACTAAAAGCAAGTCCATTTGCTTGACCTTCTTGATGATAAGGATCTTGACCTAATATCACAACTTTCAACTGATCATAAGGTGTCACTTCAAGTGCATAATATCTTAAATGTTTAGGTGGAAAAACACGAAAATTACGCTCATCTTTTTCAATTCGAGCAAGTAAGTTTTTCATATAAGGTTTTTTTAATTCTTCATTCATCCATGCTTTAA
>JAQCDH010000020.1 GCA_027620815.1 Bacillota bacterium
AAATCACCGATGATGCCTTATCATAAAAACAAATGGGTGAATTTTTTATTCAAAAAAAGACCCATAGATGATTCTTCAACAAATCATTATGGAGATGCTTCTTTTTTTCATGAAAAAAAGATGTAAATTTTCATTACATCTTTTTTATGTATCACTATAAAAGATATCTCTTGTATAAACTTTATGTTTAATATCGATAAGTTCAGGTTCCATTCGGTTACATACAACAAGACCTGCAAGCCGTTTAAATTCTTCTAGGTTGTGAAAGACAGGCGTCCCATCTAATAATGTTTCTTTAATAAGAGGCTCATATATCATCACTTTTTTTCCTTTATCCTTCAGTCTTTGAATGACACCAAAAATTGAAGAATCGCGCATATTATCAGAATCTTTTTTCATGGTAAGTCTATAAATTCCAATCATGTCCACTTCTTTTTTCATAATCATATCCACAATATGATCTTTTCTTGTTTCATTTGAAATCACAATGGCTTCAATTAAATTTTGAGGAACCCATTCATAATTAGATAGTAACTGTTTCGTATCTTTAGGTAAACAATATCCCCCGTATCCAAAAGAAGGATTATTATAAAACGCGCCAATTCTAGGATCTAAACTCACACCTTTAATGATGTCTTTTGTATCAAGACCTCGTATTTCAGCAAATGTATCAAGTTCATTAAAATAAGAAATACGCATCGCTAAATACGTGTTTGAAAACAATTTAATGGCTTCTGCGTTCGTACTTGACGTATGTAAAACAACAACATCTAATTTTAGTGCACTCTCTTTAAGAAGTTCTCCAACAAGATGACCTTCTTTTTGATCTGAACCAATAATAATTCTTGAAGGATATAAATTATCATATAATGCATGATCTTCTCTTAAAAACTCTGGTGAGAAAAAAATAGTGTCACTATGATACATATGTTGAATCATTTCTGTGTAGCCTACTGGAATCGTTGATTTAATCACATAGATGGCATTCGGATTGAGTTGCATACCATCTTGAATGACTTCATCAACATATTTGGTGTCAAAGTAATTCTTTTCAGGATCATAATTAGTGGGTACGCAGACAAAAACAACCTCTGCATGAAGATAAGCAGATTCTTTATTTTGAGTTGCGACTAATGAAATGTGATTTTGTTTTAAAACTTGTGAGATTTGTTCATCTTTAATCGGTGACTGTTTTTGGTTGATGGCATCTACTTTTTCTTTAGAAATATCTAAAACAACAACGTGATGTTTTTGACATAACAATGCAGCAAGTGATAACCCAACATAACCCGCACCAACGATGGTGATCTTTTTTTTAGACATCAAAGCTAGCAATCATTTCTAATACGTGTTCTGGCGTGTTTGCAATATAAGGTAATTGTTCACTTTCTAAGACAGAAATGTCTTCATACCCCCAGCTCACACCAATCATATCCAGCTTTAATTCTTTACACGCTTGATAATCTCTTGTTTCATCACCAATATATAATGCATGTTTGACTTTAGATTTCATTTTTTTGATGGCTTTTTTTATCATGGCTGATTTTCCAAATAGAGCTGCACCACCATACACTTTTTCAAACACATCGATATCATGATCTTTTAAAAACTTCTTAATGATTTTTTTGTTGTTTGAGGATACAACAACAAGTTTATTCGTTTTTGATAGTTTTTCAAGTAAAAAAGGAATCCCATCAAAAGGATAGGCTTCTTGCATAAATTGAGTGAGTTTGCTTTGGGATTCTGACATGATTTTTGGTAGTAAATAATAAGGAATGCCTGTTTCTTTAATACGTTGCTTAAGAGGTTTCTTTTTATACGCTTTCAGTTCCTCTTTACTCATTTGAGGCACACCATACATTTGTGTCATTTGTTCATAAACTTTATATGATGCTTCTTCGGTGTTGGCAATCGTGCCATCAAAATCAAAGATAATCAGTGATTTCATTTGATATCCTCGTTCATATGTAGTGATTGATGCATGTTTAATTGGTCTTTAAATATATCTTGCCATGATTTCTTTTTTACATCTTCTAACGCTTGAGATCTTGTCAGTCTAAAGTGATGCTGGTCATCAAAATACGTTTTCATATGTTCATAATAACTTTCAACATCTTGTTTTGATGCAATCATCCCATTTTGAAGGTGTTTCACATTTTCTAAGACCCCGCCTTGATTCGCAACAATCACGGGTAAGCCTGATGCCATTGCTTCTAATACGACATTTCCTAACGTTTCTGTTGGGGAAGGAAAAACAAAGACATCTGAAGATGCATAAATCATGGAAAGTTCTTCTCCTGTTTTATACCCTAAAAAATGAACATCTTTGTATTGTTTTTCATAAGCCGCTTTTTTAGGTCCATCACCAACGACTAAAAACACGATTTGATCCATTGTTTTTTTCATCATCGTAAACGCTTCTAAGCCTAAATGAAGTTCTTTTTCACCACTCACTCTTCCAACATATAAATAAATGAAAGGTTGTGTATGAAATTGATGTCTGAATGCATCTGATCTAAATTGTGGGGAAAACTGATCGGTATAAATCCCTCTACCGAAAATTGTAGTTTTTTCGATACCAATACTTTGTAAATGTTTTTTAGTTTCTGATGAAGGACATGTTGTGATTCTCGATTGATTATGGAACCATGAAACATATTTTTTAAGTGGCTTTTTTAAAAATCCTAGTTTTAAATAATCTAAATATGAAACAAAATGCGTGGAATAATTTGTCACAACTGGAATGTGATGTTTTTTACCGTATTTCAATCCAAAGTGTCCAATTGAAAACTCCGTCATGACGTGAATATTGGTGGGTTTAAAATCTTCTAAAAGTTGATTTAATTTCTTTTTATTAGGAAATGCGACTTTTGATTCTTTATAAAAAGGGAAAGAAATCGATTTTACACGAACAATATGATATCCAACTTCTTTATCTTCCATCAGTGACTTATACTTTGGACATATTAAAACATATGGAATATATTGTGTCTCTAAATATTTCATATAGTGATAAACGGTATTAGACACACCATTAATTTGAGGATAGTACGTATCTGTAAAGATGGCGATTCTCGTTTGTGTGTGATCTGAATTTTGTAATTCTTTTTGAGGCATAATGATATTTAAAACAAGTTGAACCATATGGTTGACAATACTCATGGCACGTTTTAAATCTTCTCTTTTAGAGATTTCAATCGTATGCATGTTGATCAATATAAAATCTGCAATTTCAACAATAAATCCATCAATATCTTTAGACTTAAAAAGTGTTTCATCAAAGATGGAAACATCTTTCGTTTCTTTATGTAATTTTTGTTCATAACGAATATGGGTTGCTAAATTTTTACGACTATAATATGGATTAGAATGATAACTACACATATAATCAGCTAAAAAATGAGCAACAATACCCATTTTAAATCCGCGTTCATATCTTGATAATTTTTTTGTTGTGACTTCAATTAATAAATCTCTAACAACACCAATAGAACCTTCGTATTGGTGTTTAATAAAACGATAGTAAAGATCATAGTCGGGATGATTTGACCCTTTTATGAATTCTTTACTTGATATATAGGTACGACTAAATGGATTAAGTTCTTTAAGTATCGTTTCAGCAATTTGAACATGTGTTTGATAGATCATAGGCCACCCTATATCATTATAGAAAAGATGTTGAAAAGATAGGGTAAGGATATGAAAAGATGGTGTAAAGAATAAGAAAAAAGCTGAATCTTCAGCTTTTTTTATTTATGATTGATTCATTTTATAAATTTATTCTACTTCTCCGTGATACACAATCATCCCGCCATTGACATTACTTACTTGATATCATTGATTGTCTAAGTAACGGGCAACCATTGATGACCGTGCACCTTTTAAACAAATAACATGATAGTGTTCTTCTTTTTTAATTAAGTCGATATGACTTAAAAAATCTAAAGTTGGCATATTAATCGATCTTGGAATATTTTCTTCTCCGTATACATAGACTTCACGGCAATCAATAACTTTCGCTTTTCCTTCATTCAAAGCATCTTCTATAATAAAATCAACGTCGCTAAGACACCGATCACACCGATGCATGCAAGAAGAATAATTGCTTTTTTAGGCATCTCACCATTTTTTTCCATTGCATGTCCAAAGATTCCAAAAACAACTGGATGAATCAAAAATGGCATGGCGAATATAAATGAAATGAGTCCCGCTGCTTCTTCACCAAACATACCGCCTTGAATGGATGCAAATAATCCAAAGTGAGAGATGGCACTACTATTTCCCATTGCTTGGTATGCTAAACTCGCACCTGCAAGATCTAACATAATAAAGCCACCAAAAACAGCAACAAGTTGCCAACCAAGTGAAAATAACATTAAACCTTTGGTTTGTTTTGCGCGTTCATTGTTTGCTTCTTTTAATGCCTTTAAAGCAAAGTATGTAAGAACTGCGCCTACTAAAACAACTAAAAATGAAGGAACAAGTAATAAACTTCCACGTGTCGCACTTGCTGCTAAAATCGTAAACACAAATAAATGTCCTAAGAAGGGCACATTAATCATAATAGGAGCAAGCTCTTTTGCCGTTTCACCTAAATCACCAGCTGTACATGCGCCTGTTAACCCTGAATGAGACAAACTTCCCGCCATCCCTGGAGCAACCATATCAACTGAGGTTTGTTTACCAAGGAATACAAGTAATGCCATCCCAACAAACATCCAAAACACTTGTCCAAAGAAACCAAAAGCCATGACTTGTAACATTCCATCTAATGTGAACGCTTCAAGTAATCTTGAACCTCCAACTAAAAAGACTGCAGCTAAGACAAGTGGAATTCCACCAAATAATAATGCCTTAAATGTTGGACCACCACGCCAGTTAGAAAAATACATCCCAAGTGAACTTGATAACACCATCGCAAAAAAGATTTGCGGTAGGGCAATTACATCTTTAACGAGTTGACTTAAATAAAATGAAACAACTAAGACAAGTAAAATCCCTACAATTTCAGTCACACCACGTAGTAAATATTGGTGTTTGTTTGAAATTTTTGCTTTTGAGTCAATTAATATAAGTGCCCCAGCAATCCCAAAAAATGCGATTAATGGATAATATGTAGATAAGTCACTTGAAGACCCTAAAATGATTCTTTTCAGTGCTTCAATTCCAACTAAAATAAAATAAGATCTCACAATAAAAATCAGTTGTGTGCCTTTGGTTCCCAAAATCACTTCTTGATCATTTAAGATGACATCATCTTCTTTTGGAAGTTTCGGTTTAAAAAATGTATTTCTAAGTTTTTGACCACCAACAAAAAATGTGACAATGAGTGCCGTAATAGTGACTCCAGATGTAAACCCAACCATTGGAAAAGCAGCAAGTCCTGGTTCAGCAATCCCTGTGATTTCTAAAATCAACCCGAGTGTTAATCCAAAAATAACAATAATTAAGATGGGTGAATATTTGGTTCCAGCAACAACAGCTCTAGAAATTAATACAATTGGTAATAAGATGAGTAATGTTAATATAAAGTGATTTAAAATCGTTAAATCTGCCATAAGTTTCTCCTTATTATTTATATATACGATTCTATTTTAACAAAAATTTATCTATATTCACACACATGAACACATTTTTATTTTGTTAAGATACTTAATTTTGTCATTAGGTTATTGTCCTATATAATAAGACTAAAGATCTAAAGGAGATTCCGATGAAAAAAATAGCGATTTTAGTCGCCGATTTATATGACGACAATGAATTATATTATCCTTACTACCGTTTACTTGAAGAAGGTTATCAGGTGGATTTAATCGGCGCACTTGCAAATACTACGTATAAAAGTAAACATGGTTTACCTGCAGTAACAGCGCATGCTGCAAAAGACGTTTCCGCCAAAGATTATGATGGACTTGTCATTCCTGGAGGATTTTCTCCAGACTATATGAGACGTTCTAGTGATATTGTTTCATTTACCAAAAACATGGACGCACTTAAAAAACCAATGGCAGCCATTTGTCATGGCGCATGGCTCATGGCATCAGCTTGTGACTTAAAAAATAAAAACATGACCTGCTTCTTTTCAATTAAAGATGACATCATACATGCTGGTGCCAATTATGTCGATGAAGCAGTTGTTGTCGATGGTCATTTGGTAACTTCAAGAACACCAAAGGATTTACCAGTTTTTGTTAAAACGTTCATTTCAGTATTAGAAAAATAAAACAACACCGGAAGGTGTTGTTTTTACTATTGATTGAGTGAAAGTCGTTTAGATTTTAATTCCTCTATTGTTAAATATTCATCGAGTTTACCTTCATACATCAGGGCACCTTGACTTCCTATTTCAACAATTTTGTTACATACGGATTGAAGTAACGTGTGGTCGTGAGAAGCAATGACCATGGCACCTTTATACTCTTCAAATCCTTTATTCACGGCTTGAATCGATTCAAGATCTAAGTGGTTGGTTGGTGCATCAATTAAAAGTGTATTGGCTTGTGAAAGCATCAGTTTAGAATACATACAACGCATGCGCTCTCCACCTGATAAATGTTTCACTTCTTTGAGTGCTTGATCTCCACTAAATAACATGCGACCTAAAAATCCTCTTAAGTATGATTCTGCTGGTTCTTTTGAATACGGTCTTAACCAATCGATTAAGTTTAACGATTTATTATTAAAAAAGTCATCATTGTCACTTGGAAAATGTGAAACTCTTGCTGTTTGACCCCATTTGATTGTTCCACTTGTAGGATTAAGTTCTCCTGCAAGTATTTTAATGAGGACTGTGTTCGCTAAATTATTATCTCCTAATAATGCCACTTTATCACCGTTACTCATCGTAAAGCTTACATTTTTAAATAGTGGTTTCCCATCAAGTTCGTAACTTAAATTGTCAACTTCTAAGACATCTTTACCTAGTTGTTTTTCAATGTCAAATCCAATAAAAGGATATTTTCTTGTAGAAGGTACGATTTCATCAAGCTCAATTTTTTCTAATGATTTTTTTCTTGAAGTTGCTTGAGAAGATTTTGAAAGATTCGCGCTAAATCTTGTAATAAAAGCTTTAAGTTCTGCAATTTGATCTTCTTTTTTCTTGTTTTTATCTGCCATAAGTTTTTGAACGAGTTGAGAAGATTCTATCCAAAAGTCATAATTGCCTGAATAAAGTTTTACTTGATAGTAATCGATATCGACCATATGGGTACATACATTATTTAAAAAGTGACGATCATGGGATACAGTAATCACTGTATTTTCATAATCCATTAAAAACTTTTCTAACCAAGTAATGGCATCAAAATCTAAGTTATTGGTAGGCTCATCTAATAACAAAATATCAGGATTTCCAAATAACGCTTGAGCAAGTAAGATTTTCACTTTGTTTTTTGGTAAAATTTCAGACATCTTTTTTTCAAAATCAAATTTGGAAATACGTAATCCATGTAAGAGTTTTTCAGCATCTGATTCTGCTTCCCAACCATTCATTTCAGCAAAGGTTGTTTCAAGTTCTGAAAGTAAGTATCCTTCTTCATCTGTAATGGTGTCTTTAGCATATAAGACTTCTTTTTGTTGCATGATTTCAAAGAGTTGTTGATGACCCATCATGACTGTTTGTATCACAGAAAAGTCATCAAACGCATTTTGATCTTGACTTAAAAAAGCAAGTCTTTTATCTTTATCAATAATGACAGATCCTTTACTCGGTTCTCTTTGACTTGAAAGTATTTTTAAAAATGTTGACTTCCCCGCACCATTGGCACCAATCACACCGTAACAATTGCCTTTTGTAAATTTAATGTTGACATCTTCAAATAACTTTTTATCCGAAAATACTAAACTCAAGTTTGAAACTATAATCATAGGGTTTCCTTTTTTACTTATATTCTTTTAGTTATGCCTTATTCACTTTAACGTATTGAAGTGAAATTGTCAATAAAACTTCTTTAAAAATAATAAAAAACGCAACTTTCATAGGTTGCGTCTTTTTTTAACTTTATTATAGTCATATTTCAAAATTTAAATGCCTTGTTACTTTATTGATGTAGTGGTTTAAACTTTTCTCCAAGTAAAACTTTCAATACATCGACTGCTTTATATAAAAGTTGACCTTTCGCTAAAAATCTTAACACAAATTTTAAATCATCACCTGCAGTAATAATTGGTAATTCTACAGATCCATCTTTTCGTTCTTGACCCAATCCCATTGTCGCAACCAGTCCGTTACAGAGGCATCTTCTACCTACAGTGTCTTCGATATTGCCACCTTTTTTTACATAATCATCAACGGGTTCTGATGGACATCTATACCCAATTGTTCCATTTTCTTTTCGGTAAGGTTCTCTTAAATACCCTAGATCACAAATCCGTTTTCTTTGATCGCCGGTTTCTTTTTCTCCTATGGTACCTTTTAAATCAACAACTTTAAATGGGAATCCTGTTGGAGATGCTAATGGATCTGTTTTTACTGTTGCGCCACCTGTTTTAAGCGCGTCTAAAATTTTTAATTTAAGTTCTAAATGTAACCCTGATTCTTCACAAAGTGCAAATGCTGTTCCAACTTGAACACCTTGCGCGCCTAATGCTTGAGCAGCGAGAACTTGATCACGATTTCCATATCCTCCAGCGAGCCAAAATGGAAGTCCAATGGCTGCAATTGCTTGAATATCAATCTCATCACGGACACCATAAATTGGCTCTCCGTTTTCATTTAAATCATACTTACCTCGAGGTGGTGCATTATGTCCACCTGCGATATTATGTTCAACAATAAAGCCATCTGGTGCACCTGTAGAAGCACGCATTAAATGTAATGCAAGTGTTGCAGAACTAATGATTGCTAAAAATTTTGGACGCTTTAATGTTGGTAAAGGTGCCCCATCTGCAAAAGTAGTAGGTGAAAAGTAAGCTAATGTGGGTTCCGTTTGAGTATCGTTTGCAATTTTAATTGGAAGCGATGTATCTTTATTTAAAGCGAGATCAGTAATCACTCCTGGAATACGGGTAGGAATCCCTGCACCCATTAACACATAATCTACATCAGCTAAAATTGCGCCATATAAAGAAGGTAATGTTGGCGCTTGTAGTTTTTCTAAAAGATTCACTCCAATCAAACCTTGGTGCCCTTGTTTTGCAAGTTTTACCTCAGCATAATTCGCAACAACCATTAATTCAACGGCATCTTTGCTTTGTTGAATGGTTGGCATGGCAATCATTTTATACTTATCGCCTCTTTGTTCAATTACGGGTTGATATTTATCAGCAACTCGCTTTGCAATTTCAGGAAATGGAAATTCATCTAAAATACGACGCATGAGTTCAGCTGTTGCTGGTTCTTGCAATCTTCTTGAAAAAGTTACAGCAACTGCTGTTCCTGAAACAACTCCGAGTTGACCATTCATTGAAACTTGTCTTGCCAACTGCCAACTTGAAACACCGACACCCATGCCACCTTGTATGATTTCTGGTAAAGAATGATTTGTGTTCAATTTATAATGACTCCTTTTTTATATTTTTATATATTTGTGTGTGTTTAAATTTAATTTGAAATTCAAATATTATATACCATAAATATACACTTTTTTTCATTTTTTCATCTTTTTTTACATTTTATATTCTTTTTTGAAATCATCTTATGTACATTTATGAATTTGATTGCTGCTATAAAAAAATCTTCATTCAAGGAAATATTTTTATAGCTTTTTTATTTTGGTAATTGTTTCGCGAGTGTTTCCAAATCAACATCTTTTGAATAGTCAATCGAATCAAATTCAAATCCATTAATTTGATAAAAATCTCTTAAAAACATTTTTGTACCATGAAGTTGGAGCAATTCATCATTGGATAATGTTGTCATCATTTCAACAGTTTCTTCTTGAATGTATGATTCCATTTCTAAATGATCTAATCGTATTCGGTTTTGATCATCAACAATGCGTTTGTTTCCATATACCATATCACTAAATAGACGATGTTTATGGGCTAAAATCGATTCATGAACGCCATGTTTCTTCATGACCTCATATAAGCATGAAACATAAATTGTCATTTGTGGAATAAATACACTTGCTTTTGTTGTCACTGCTTTCGAAGATGATATGGCAGCTTCACCTTGATATTTGTCTTTTAATAACACATCTATAATTGTTGCATGTTTTTCTAAATCTTCTTTGGCTTTGCCTAATGTCCCACCACGATATATTTTCACTGTTGTAGGTCCACCGATATATGTATAAGATAGTGTTTTAACATACTTATTTAACAACTTTGCGTGATCAAGGGCTAGCATCCATGAATACCAATCGCTTCCTCCCATGACATAAACTGTATCTTTAACGTCTTGTTCAGAACCATGCGTTAGTGTAAGATTATAAATTTCTTTACTTACAACATCTATTGTTTTTCCAACAGCATCTTCACCAAGAGTTTTAATGTGAGATCTTACAAGTTCATTCGTCTCATAATTCATACGACCACCTGAGGCAAGCGAATAGATGACAAGATCGATGCCTCCTAAGTGTTCATTTATATAATTGATAACATTTTGCTTCATTTCAGAACTAAACGCATCGCCAACAAAATCTTTATGGGTTTGGTTGGTTTCTTTTGCAAATTCTTGAAAATAAATATTATTCCACCATCCAGCTGAACCTGTTTTAGAACCTTTAGGTTCATTTTCAAAAGAAACATTAATGGTGTTTGAATTTGAACCATACGCTAAAGCAATACGTGTTGCTAAGCCGTAACCAGAAGACCCACCAATGATTAATACATTTTTAGGGCCTTCAAATGTGCGAAGTGCTTTTGCTTCGTTAATTTGATTTAACACGTTTTGACGACATCCTAAAGGATGCGCATTCGTAAAGAAGTTAGATCTTATGTTTGGCTCTATAATCATGATATGCTCTCCTGTAAATAAGTTTACAAATTTAAAATTAAATGATTTTGCGTAGTTCATTTTAACACAACTATAGATGTTATTACTAAATGATTAATCATCGATACGATCTATGTAATTAAATCTTCAAGATTTATATTATAATATCATATCTAAAGTGGGTTTATGAAAAAAATTAAATGTTTATTGTTGATAAAGCATCGTTAAATTCTAAAATTAGTTTAATTGGAAAGTGTAATTTTTTTAAGCAATCTAGTCGTATAGATAATTGCAAATATCGTTCCTGTTG
>JAQCDH010000021.1 GCA_027620815.1 Bacillota bacterium
AAACAAGATAAATCATTGAAATGATAATAAAATTTGTTATAATATGGACATGTTAAAAAAACCATGTTTACTAGAAAAATCTGGAGGTCATTGTGACTTACACCAATAGAATGTCTTATGTTGTTTACTACAGAGGGAATCAAGTACTAAAAAAATTAGAACAATTTCCAGTTGAGATCTCTTATATTTCAAAAAAATTATCTTATGCAATCTTATATATGGATAAAGAACTCGAGCATAAAATAAGAAAAACGTTACGTTTTACTAAGGGATTTAAATTTTTTGAACCTTCTAAAACTTTTGATGAATCATTAAATTTTTAGTGTTAAGTATTTATACTTGACACTTTTATTTTTTTTAGTATAATAATGTTGTTAATGATATATAAAGAAAAGAGGAAATTTATGGTTAAATTACGTTTACAACGTTTTGGTAATCACAAACGCCCATACTACCGTGTAGTGGCAAGTGATTCAAAACGTGCAAGAGACGGGAAATTCTTAGAAATACTCGGTACATACGATCCAATTAACGGTAACGTCAACATTGATTCAACTAAAGTTGGACATTGGTTAAAAAATGGCGCACAACCAACGGATACAGTAAAGAGCTTATTTAAGAAACATAACGTACTCAATCCATAATAGGAGGATGACTTATGGCAACAGATTTTGAAAAACTCATCAAACATATTGTTATGCCACTTGTTGTTCATCCAGAAGATGTGTTAGTGAAAATACTTGCAGAAGAAGCATCACAACTCAATATTCAACTTCTTGTCAATGAAAAAGATTTAGGTCGTGTCATTGGCAAAGGTGGAAAAATTGCAAGTGCGATACGTACAATTTTGTATGCAGGTGCATCAAAAGATGGCAAACGTGTTCACTTGGATATTGATTCGTTTTCACTATAATGTTTCTTATTGGATATATTACAACAACGCACGGAATAAAAGGTGAAGTTAAAGTAAAGAACTTAAGTGATTATGATCGTTTTAAAGTGAATCAACATGTTTTTATCAACGATCAATCACTAATTATAGAGCATGTTAAAAAACAACATGACAGGTTGATTGTGAAGTTTCAAAACATTGATTCTATGAATGATGCACTTTTATTAAAAGATCAAGAAATTTATGTGAAAGATAAGCCTCAATTAGATGAAGCCATTCATTATCAAGATCTTCTTGGAAAAAGTGTGTACACCACAGATGATACTTATGTTGGTCAAGTGAAATTTATTCGTGAAGTTCCACAAGGACACTTACTAGAAGTTGATGTGAATGGGTCATTAAAGTTAATCCCATTTGTAGATGCTTTTATTAAAGACATCTTTGAGGATAAAATCATCATCAATCTTATAGAAGGTTTATTATGAAAATTGATATATTAACGATATTTCCAGGTTTTTATCAACAATTTTTAGAAACTTCTATCATTCACCGCGCAATTAGAGATGGTAAAGTTGAAATCAACACGCATGATTTAAGAGATTACGCACACAACAAACATCGTCAAATTGATGATACACCTTATGGTGGTGGTGTCGGAATGTTGATGCAGTTTCCACCGATATATGATGCGGTTAACAAACTTCGAACACCTGAAACAAAAGTGTATTTAACATCCCCTCAAGGAAAAATGTTTACTCAAGCGCGCGCAAATTTACTTGCTAATGAATCACACATTATATTAATCTGTGGACATTATGAAGGTGTCGATGCTCGAGTTGAAACATTAATTGATGGTGAAATATCAATCGGTGATGTGGTTCTTACAAACGGTGATATACCCGCAATGGTAATTACTGATGCGATCGTAAGGCTTATTCCAGATGTGATTATGGAAGCTTCTGTTAAAGAAGATAGTTTATATGATGGACTATTAAAACATCCTCAATATACAAAACCAGAATCGTATCAAGGATTAGATGTTCCTAAAGTGTTATTATCAGGACATCACGCCAATATCGAAAAATGGCGAAAAGAACAAAAAATAGAAGTAACGAAAAAAAAACGTCCAGAATTATTAAAAAAGTAATACTTGAAACCGAGACATGCATTTGATATAATACCATCGCATGTCTCACATACGTGGTCCGCTGATTTATCAAGAACACGATATTATAAAAGAGAGGTCTATCATGGCAACATTAAAAGGACAAGCGTTATTAAGCGCAATTACAAAGAAATATATTAAAGATGTACCAGCCTTCGCAGCTGGAGATACTGTTAAAGTTGCGGTATCGATTAAAGAAGGTTCGAGAGAACGTATTCAAACTTTTGAAGGCTTAGTCATCAAAAAACAAGGTGGCGGGATTTCAGAAACTTTCACTGTAAGAAAAATATCTTATGGAATTGGTGTTGAAAGGACGTTCCCAGTACATGCTCCAACCATCGATCATATTGATGTAGTTAGACGTGGTAAAGTACGTCGTGCAAATCTAGGTTACATTAGAAGTCTATCTGCAAAAGCATCTCGTATCAAAGAAAAAGGACAAAGATAAAGAAACGCAATTGCGTTTCTTTTTTTTATGAAAATGAATGAAAATTTTTCATTATTTAATTGAAAGCCTTTTCATCCTATGTTATAATATCAGTTGAAAGAGGTGAAATAATGCCACAAGCTACCATATATAGTGTCGCAATTGCAGCAGGTGTTTCACTAGCAACTGTGTCACGTGTTTTAAATAATCCTGAAAAGGTAAAAGAAGATACGCGCGAACGTGTCTTAAAAGTAATTAAAGAACTTGGATATCGTCCAAATGTGATTGCAAGAGGACTTGCAAGTAGAAAAACGACCACAGTTGGTGTGGTGATTTCTGATATTACAAGAGCTTCTGTTTCTGAAATGTTAGGTGGAATTTCTGATATCGCACTTAATTATCAATATTCGATTAAGATTTTTGCGATTCATGAAGACATGGATGTTATAGATTCCGTACAGAAAATCGTTTCTGAACAAGTAGATGGTATTTTATATTTAAATGATGAATTATCTGATAAACGCGTTTTAGATGTGAAACGTATTTTAGATCAAAATAATATTCCATATGTATTTGCAAATGTCGTCACCGAAGATGAACAGACCCCAGTCGTTTCTATTGATTATGAAAAAGCAGGTTATGAACTTACCAAAGAACTCATCGCCGATCATAGAAAAGATATATATTTATTATCTACTGCAAGACGCTATACAGTCAATGAAAAAAAAGAAGCGGGTTATATTAGAGCCATGGAAGAAGCAACACTTGAACCTAAAATATTTAGAACAAGTGGTGACACAACCGTCAACAGACAACACTTTTCATCCTTTTTTGCAGATAAAAAAGTAGATGCTGCGATTGGTGTTAGAGATTCTATTGCTGTTTCATTTATGAATATTGCAGTACAAAACGGGCGAGAAGTTCCTAAAGATATCGCAATTGCGGGATTTCAAAATACAAAATACGCAACATTATCTAGACCAATGTTAACATCACTAGACATTCCAGTTTATGATATTGGTGCAGTATCCATGCGTTTACTCACAAAACTCATGAATGATCAAGAAGTTGAAAACATTCGTATATCATTACCACACTTCATTGTGAAAAGAGAAAGTACTAACTAACATGTCATTATACAAAACATTACAATCAAGAGAAATGATCAAAGATGTATCTGATGAAACACTCGCAAAGCGACTTCTAGATCAAGAGCAAACAAGCTTTTACTGCGGTTTTGATCCCACTGGACAATCATTAACAGTTGGCCATTTGGTTCAGATCGTGAGAATGAAATTACTTCAACAACATGGACACCATCCAATTGTTCTTATTGGTGGGGCAACAGGTCTTATTGGTGATCCAAAACAAACATCTGAAAGAAAGCTTTTAACGCTTGAAGAATCTTTAGAAAATGCAGCTACAATAGAAAAACAACTCAAACATTTTTTAGGTGAAGATGCAACTTATGTCAACAACTATGATTGGATCAGAAACATAGACATGATTGGATTTTTAAGAGATTATGGTAAACAATTTTCTATTAACTATATGCTTGCTAAAGATACGGTTGCTAAAAGATTAGAAACGGGTATTTCATATACCGAGTTTTCTTATATGCTCATTCAAGCAATTGACTTCCTACATTTATATAACAATCATCAATGTAAAATTCAATTTGGTGGATCTGATCAATGGGGAAACATTACAACGGGTCTAGAACTCATTAGAAAAACAAATCAAAATAGTGAAGCTTTAGGTCTCTCTTCCCCATTATTATTAAGGTCTGATGGTACAAAATTTGGTAAATCTGAATCAGGTACATTATGGCTAGATGAAACTTTAACATCAGCATATGAACTGTATCAATACTTTTTAAACGCAAGTGATGCTGATGTATTAAATTATTTATATATGCTAACACTACTTTCTAATGAGGACATCAAAAAGATCATGGACGATCACGAAAATGCGCCACATTTAAGACATGCACAAAAAGTGCTTGCAAAAGAAGTTGTAGAGATGGTTCATGGACAAAAAGGATTATTACAAGCTGAAAATGTAACAAAAGCGCTTTTTGAAGGCACATTTGACTTATTAACCAAAGATGACTTTAAAGTTTTAGCGCTAGTTTTACAAACAACTGAAGAAGTGGACATTATGGATGCACTTATCGCATTAGATCTCGCATCATCAAAAAGAGAAGCAAAAGAATTCATTATGAATCAAGCAGTTTCTGTAAATGGGAATAAAATAACAGATTCAGCGTACACATTCTCAAATATAGATGCATATCATGAGAAATTTATTGTGTTAAGAAGAGGAAAGAAAAAATACGGACTCATCATTTTAAATTAAACCATGACAATTATCTTATATAATCCTAAATCCCGATTAGGAAACAATCAAAAATTATTAAATAAAATTGAAAAAATGGTTCGCAAAGAAGGTCATGCGGTCGTTTTTAAAGATGTCTTAACGATCGGAGATGCTTATATATTTCTAGGTCAATTTAAAATAGAAGATCGGTTTATCATTGTTGGTGGAGATGGTACACTTCATCAACTTGTCAATCGTGTTAAAATTCACCTTGTCAAACAAGAAGTATATATGATTCAAGCAGGTACAGGTAATGATTTTTTAAGAAGTATGTCATCTCAATTAAAAATGATTCCCGTCAAAGAAGCGTTAAAAGATTTACCACATTTCATTGAAAACAATCAAAAACAGTACTTTATCAATGGTGTTGGATTGGGACTTGATGGGTACGTTGGTCATATTGTTGAAGAAAATCGTTCAAAAAAAACCAAATTAGGGTTTTTTAAAGCCACATTAAAAGGATTAAAAAATTTTAAACCAATACAAACTAAATTTAAATTAGATCAAAAACCATTTGTTAATATTGATCAAACATGGCTTATTGCAGTCATGCATTCTAAATATTTTGGTGGTGGCATGAAAATTGCACCACAAGCAAATAGAAATCATAAAACGCTAGAAGTGGTGGTTGTTAAAAAGTGTCCTAAATGGTTGTTATTTATTATTTTCCCGACAATTTATTTAGGTTGGCACAAAATATTTAAATCGTATGTTTCTTTTTATAAAGCGTCAGAAATTCTTATTCAATCTACTCAGAAAACGTATGCTCAGTATGATGGTGAAGTCACAGCAGCATTGACACATTTACATATTAAAAGATAAAAAAAAGACATCAGTGATGTCTTTTTTTTATCTTAAAAATCCTATTTTCTTATAAACTTTTTGTATTTTTTTATAAGCAATTTGTTTTGCTTTATCTCGACCTTGATCAAGTATGTCATCTAACTTTGGATCATTGATAAGGATATTGAATTTTTCTTGGATGGGTCTTAAAGCATCAACTACATGTTCAGCTACGCTTAATTTAAAATCTTGATACGAAACATTTTTATAGAAATTGACGCGTTCTTCAATCGTTGTTGACAAGAGGGAAGCATCAATAGTGAGTAAATTTGAGATCCCTGGTTTGTTTTCGATATCATAAGCAATATGTCCATCAGAATCAGTAACTGCAGATTTGATTTTGTTTTTAACTTGAGCTAAATCATCAAGTAATAAAATATAAGATTTTTGATTATCTGAAGATTTATCCATTTTTTTAGTGGGTTCAGTTAGCGATTTAATTTTTGCACCAGTTTTTGGTTGATATCCTTTTGGAACAACAAACGTGTCACCATACAAATTGTTGAAACGTATCGCAAGATCACGTGTGAGTTCTAAATGTTGTTTTTGATCTTCACCAACGGGAACAAGATCAGCATCATATAATAATATATCTGCAGCCATGAGTGCTGGATATGTAAATAATGATCCTCTTAAGCCTTCCTCGAGTTTCTGACGTTTATCTTTAAATTGTGTCATACGTTCAAGTTCACCCATGTATACTGTCGACTCCATCACATAAGCGAGTTGATTATGTTCTGGTAATTCTGATTGAACAAAAAGTGTGACTCTTTCAGGATCTAAG
Organism: Bacillota bacterium; assembly: GCA_027620815.1. GTDB lineage: Bacteria > Bacillota_I > Bacilli_A > Acholeplasmatales > Acholeplasmataceae > UBA8290. The sequence continues at coordinate 6,491 of JAQCDH010000021.1, forward strand.
CCACAAGCAATGTATAAAGCTGCGATTTCTTTAATGTTTTTTTTAAGTGTTTGCTTGTCAATCTGTGTTGTGATGGCATGTAAATCAGCAATAAAAATAAACATCTCAGCATCTTTGAGTTCATCTTGAAGTTGTACAAATTGTTTGATTGCACCGATGTAGTTACCAAGTGTTAGTCCACCTGTTGGTTTAATTCCTGAGACTAATCTCATAATGCTCCTTTTATGCTAATGCAGCTTCTAATTCATCTAATAATTCGTGTAATCTTGTCACAACTGCCGTAAACGTTTCTTTTTGAGTTAAATCTGCGCCAGCGAGTTTTGCTTGATCAACTGGATAGGCACTACCACCTGATTTAAGCATGGCTTTATAATTTTTCATGGCATTCGGGACACCATTTTTAACATCACTATAAATTTTAAAAGAGGCACTGTATGATGTTGCATATTGATATACATAGTAAGGTGTATGGAATAAATGAGGAATATATGCCCAAACATAAGGTTTATACACTTCTTTTGTAATATCTAAATCATAGTAATGTTTGTAAAGATCGATCATGATTTGTGAAAGTGATTCAGATGTGATTGGTTCACCATTCATTGCTTTTTCATTTGCTAAAAACTCATAGGTTGCAAATAATGTTTGACGATAGAAGGTTGCCATAATTCTATCGATTGCTGTTTCTAATAAAACAATTTTTTGTTCTTTTGTTTTTGCAATTTTGATTAAATGATCTTGTAAGACTTGCTCATTAAATGTCGATGCGATTTCTGCAACAAAAATCGTGTAATCTGCAATTGCCATTGGTTGCGCTGCATTTGAAAATATCGTATGTGCAGAGTGACCAGCTTCATGAGCAAGTGTCATTACTGAAGATAAAGTATCATCATGATTTAAAAGGATATAAGGATGAAACCCATATAAATCAGAAGAATACGCACCCGTTCTTTTTCCATCTTTTGGATACGCATCGACATAACCATCAGCAAGAGCTTCGATTTGATTTGTCTTGAATTCTTCATCATACCCTTCTAATGCATCAAAAAATAATTTTCTTGCTTCTTCATATGGATAACTATTGGTGTCTTTAACAAGATGTAAAAATCGGTCATACGTATGATAATCCTCTAAATTGAGATGTTTTTTACGAATATTCATGTATCTTTTAATTGGATCAGTGTTTTCATAAGCAACATCTTTTAGATTATGAAACACTGAAGTTGGAATATTATTTCCATGAAGTGCTGCTTCTAAAGAAGAACCATAACCTCTTGATTGGACATTCGCTTTTAAATTCATTAATACAAGTTGGTAAGTTGCTGCAAACGCGGATTTATTTTGTTCATAACGTCTAAATGTTGCTTCAAAAACGAGTTTACGATCTTCAGCATTATCAAGTTCACCAATGAGTGATGTCCAGTTTGAAGATCCCACTTTTTTAACTGAACCATCTTTAAAAGTCACTTCTTCATCTTCTCTATCAATGATAGCAAGTGCTTGGTGTAAAGAAGAAGGTAATCGACGAGTTGAAGAAAAATTAGCGAGCAAGCCTTCAGATTTTTCATCTAAAACATGCGCTTGTTGATGAAATAATTTTTCTAATGGAAAGCGGTAGGCTGATAAAAAGTCATCGCCTTCTAGTAATGACATGACGTGCTCTTGTCCTAAACCAATGAGTTCTGGGCTTACAAAAGATGAAAGTTGATTGACTTTTGAAATGACAGCCATGAGTTGTTGAGTTTTCGCTTGTAAGGATTGATCTTTTAGATTGAGATCACTTTTAAGATGGATATATCCATATAAACGATAAAACAGTTTAGTTAATGTTTCCTCAAACTCATAAAAATCTTTTAAACCTTTTTTTGTATTTAGGGAGCCTTTAAATGAACTTAATGTTTCAACAGAAGTTTTAAATTCTTGAAAACCCTCTTCCCAGAGCGCTTCATTTTCATAAAATGGGGTTAAATTCCATGTTGACATAATTGATGTCCTTTCGAATAATTTATTTCATTATAACAAAAAAACGCTTTAACTATGAAAAAAACAATGAAAAAATATGTAATTTGTTACAAAAATGTCAAAATGAGGTTGCATCATGACATATCACGGTATATAATGACTTCGCAGGTATGTTCGATAACCTATGTTGTGCTATAGGATGAAACCTATCTCTTTAAAGGAGGAAGACATGATTACGATTTTTACAACACCTAGTTGTTCATCTTGTCGGAAAGCGAAAAAATGGTTAGATGATCACAAAATTAAATATAATGAGAAAAATCTTTTCAGTCAACGTATCACAATCGAAGATATTGATAAAATGTTATCAAATGCTGAAAACGGGTTCGAAGATATTATCTCTACACGTTCTAAAATATTTAAAGAAGAATCACTTGATGTTGAAGATATGAAAATGAGTGAGTTAAAGCAATTCATCATTGATCATCCTTCTGTACTCAAAAGACCGATTATTTTAGATGGCGAAAAAATGCAAGTTGGATATAATGAAGAGGAAATAAGAGTGTTTATTCCTAAACGTCTTAGAGAACTCATTATGGGTATCGATTGTCCAACTGGAGAAATTTGTGATTACCAAACTGCTTTAAAACGCTATTTTGATGAAATGCAAAGTGAAGAATTAAATTCATAAAAAAATGACCTTGTTAAGGTCATTTTTTAATATGAATTGAGCAACTAAGTGCACGATCACTTTTTCGTGTCGTATTTATCTTTGAAATTTGATGCTTTTCTAAAAAAAGTAGAAATTGTTGATAACCCTCTTCAAATTCAGTAACTTCATATTCAAGCTCATAGTCTACCGTTCCACAATACTCACAGCGATCGATGTACATGACACCTTGATGATAAGGCATCGAAGCACGAAAATTATGAATGGATGCTACAAAATAGACATGGTAATCTAAATCATTGAAAAAATCTTTCGTTTCAAATCCATCTTCAATCATTTTTTTTGCTTGCTCTGGAGTTAATAAAATATGAGATTCATATGCATTATCTTCTTGTTGACTTTTTATGGTAAGTTTAAAAAAATGATTCCCTTTTTGTCTGATTCTTAAAACAATAGATTGATTGGATAAATTTAATTCTTTAGTGTCAAAATAATGATTAGTTTGAAGGAAAATGTTATCATTTAACACATAATTTTCAATAAGTGAAGTATAGTTTGCTTTAGAAATGATGGTTTTAAATTCAAGTTCATGGTTATGATTCATAACAGTCTCCTTTCGTATATAAACATTATAACAAACAACATGAGAAAATAAACGATTTAATAAAACGTTTACACAAATTGATTTTTATGATGTTTGTAGATATATTGATATGTCTATGATAGAATAAAGGTGATAAAAATTTCGAGGAGGAAATAAATATTATGGCTATAAAAGTCGCAATTAATGGTTTTGGCCGTATCGGTCGTCTAGCATTTCGTTTGTTATCTCAAGACCCACAATTTGATGTTGTAGGGATTAATGATTTAACAGATGCAGAAACACTTGCATATTTATTAAAATATGACACAGCTCAAGGTAACTTTAAAGTGGATGCTGTCAGTTATGAAGGTTCTAATTTAGTTGTTGAAGGAAAATCAATTCCTATTTCAGCAATTAAAGATCCAAAAGAATTACCTTGGAAAGAACTTCAAGTAGATGTAGTATTAGAATGTACTGGATTCTTCACAGATGAAGAAAAAGCTGGATGGCATATACAAGCTGGTGCAAAAAAAGTTGTGATCAGTGCACCTGCTAAAGGAAATGTTCCAACGATAGCATTTAATGTTAATGATGATATTTTAACCGGAAATGAAAACATTATTAGTGGTGCCTCATGTACAACCAATTGTTTAGCACCGATTGCAAAAGCTTTAAATGATGCATTTGGTATTGAAAAAGGATTTATGACAACTGTTCATGCTTTAACAGCTGATCAAGCGAATGTCGATAGTCCTCACAAAGGTGGTATTTACTCAAGACGTGGACGTGCTTCAGCGTTTAATATCGTGCCTTCTTCTACAGGAGCAGCAGCAGCTATTGGACTTGTGATTCCTGAGTTAAAAGGTCGTTTAGACGGAACTGCGCTTCGTGTCCCTACGTTAACTGGTTCAATCGTTGACTTAACTGTTGAACTTAAAAAATATGTGACAAAAGAAGAAGTGAATGCAGCGGTTAAAGCTCAAGAAAGTGAAACTTTAAAATACTTAGTAGATCCAATCGTTTCATCAGATGTCATTGGAACATCATATGGTTCATTATTTGATTCACTAGCGACTCAAATTGTTGAAGCGAATGGCAAGCAACTTGTGAAAGTACTTGCTTGGTATGATAATGAAATGAGTTATACTTCACAACTAGTAAGAACTGTTAAAAAACTCGCTTCATTCATTAAATAATACATATAAAGAGACAACTTGTTTGTCTCTTTTTTTTTATATTATATAATAGTAATAATGACGATTAAAGAATG
>JAQCDH010000022.1 GCA_027620815.1 Bacillota bacterium
TTTGATTCATTATTTGAGATGCACGGTAAAAATAGAGAAGATTACTTTAAGCTTGTTTCTGTTGCACCGCACTGGAGAAACTTTTTTGAAGATGGAAAAGTGATTGATTTAACAGATACACTTGAAGGTATGAAAGATTTAGAGAATATTTCAGATAAAGATTATCAAGAACTTCAAGATTTTTATAAATACACCGAAAAATTATATGATTTTACCAATGATATTTTATTTAAAAACCAAGCAGAAACAATTCTTCAAACATTAAAATATTATAGCCCTTTTAAAATATTTAAAGATAGTGATTACTTTAGAACCCTGGATGAAGGTATCAGAAAATATATTTCTAATCCTTATTTAATTGATATTATGAATTATTTCATTAAATATGTTGGATCTAATCCTTATGACGCGCCAGCAGTCATGAATTTACTTCCTTATATCCAGTGGAAATTTGGATTATGGTATGTGGAAGGTGGCATGTATCAAGCATCTGTTGGGATGCAAAAACTCATTTCTGAACTTAATATCACTGTCAAAACGAATACTGAAGTGTTAACTGTAGAAAAACAAAAAGGAAAAATTATCTCTGTTACATTAAGTGATGGCTCTACTTTAGATATCGATGCAGTTGTATCCAATATGGAAGCTATTCCTTTTTATGAAAAAATCACGAAAGAGCCTGATCAAAAACTAAAAACATTAAAGAAAAAATATGGTCCCACATGTTCTGGTTTTGCTCTACATTTAGGTGTAGATAAAACGTATCCACAACTCGCGCACCATAACTTCTTCTTTTCAGAAGACTTAAAACAAAACTTTGAAAATATCTTTAAAAAACATAAGCTTTCGGGTGATCCAACCATTTATTTAGTAGCACCGATGAAAACAGACCCTTCTCAAGGACCTGAAGGACATGAAATTATTAAAATTTTACCTCATATTTCTGTCATGAATGGTGATCAAGCTTTTACCAAAGAAGAATATGATCTGTTTGAAGAGGCTGTTTTAACAAAATTAGAACGTATGGGTCTTACCGATTTGAGAAAACACATCGTTTCAAAAGAATTATGGACACCAGAAATCATTCAACAGAAGTATTATTCGAATAAAGGTTCTATTTATGGTGTTGAAGCAAATCGTAAAATGAATTTAGGGTTTAAGGTTCCAAAAACATCTACTTTTTATGACAACTTATTCTTTGTAGGTGGGTCTACCAATCCTGGTGGTGGCATGCCAATGGTTGTTTTATCTGGACAACAAGTAGAAAAACACGTCTTAAGGATTTTAAAATGAGTAAAGTCGTCTTAATTGGAACCGGATTTGTCGGTATGAGTTTTGCTTATATTGCTCTTAATAAAGGTACATTTGAAACGCTTGTCTTAATTGATGTTAATAAAGAAAAAAGCAGTTGTGAATAAAGATGGGATTCACCATATTGTAAAACTCAAGTTTAACGAAGATGAAAAAGCATTACTTAAAAAGGCTTCACATATTTTAAAAGAAGCACATATCCATTTAACGTAAAAAAGATGCACATGAATGTGCATCTTTTATTTTAGTACTTTTTTAATAAATTGCTCTTTCTTTTTCGTATAGGGTGGATAAACAATCGGTGGATCTAATTTAACAGAATGATTAACATATGCCTTCATATGAGAAAATACATCAAATGAAGCTTTCCCTTGATATTGTCCAAACCCACTCATCCCAATACCACCAAATGGAAGATGTAGATTGACAACTTGCATGATGGTATCATTAATGGCACCATTCCCAAAAGATACTTCATTAAAAATACGTTTTATATTTTTCTTATTATTTGAAAACATATAGAGCGCAAGTGGCTGATCTTTATCTTGTAGAACATCAATTACTTCATCTAATGTTTCAAATGTTAAAATAGGTAAAATCGGTCCAAATATCTCTTCCTGCATGACAGCATCATTCCAAGTGACACTACTCATGATAATTGGTTCTATATGTCTATCAGTAATATTCCCACCGTGAATGACTTTCTTTTTGTCAATAAGTTTTTTAAGTCTATCAACATGTTGATCTGATACAATATGTGTCATCGATTCATAATCAGGATAAAACTCAGATAATGTTTCTACTAAAATTTTTTCGAATGGTTTTTGGATTGATTTATGAACATAAATATAATCAGGAGCGATACACGTTTGCCCAGCATTTAAAAACTTACCATAAATGATGCGTCTAGCAGTCACTTTAAGATTAGCAGTTTCATCGATAATGGTAGGACTTTTCCCACCAAGTTCTAAAGTTACTGGAATAAGCTTTTTAGAAGCCATTTCATAAATAATTTGACCAACTTTAGTTGATCCTGTAAAGAAGATGTGATTAAAAGGTAATTCTAGTAATATTTGATTTACTTCAATGCCACCTTGTAATACTTTAATGTAGTTTTCATTAAATGTTTTATTGATGATTTTTTCAATGATCGCAGCAACACTTGGTGTAAATTCACTTGGTTTAATCATCACTGTATTCCCAGCCGCAATCGCTCCTATTAATGGTTCAATGACAAGTTGAAACGGATAGTTAAATGGTCCTATTAAAAGCACTTGTCCTTTAGGTTCTGGCTGTATAAATGACCTTGTTAATAGTTGAAATGAAGGTGTCTTCACCTTCTTGGTTTTCATCCAAGACTTTAATCGTTTTTTAACAAACCGTATCGATCTTAAAGTATAACCAATTTCTGTCGTATACGCTTCAAAGGTCGATTTATGCAAGTCTTTTTGAAGGGCTTTTAAAATATCTTCTTGATGATGAATAATTGCATTTCTTAAATTTTCTAGTTGTTGATATCTAAATTCAAATGGTTTTGTTTGTTGAGATAAATAAAATAAACGTTGAGCTTTAAAAATAGCTTCCATTAGATCTCCTTAAAAACAATATCTTAAGATAAGAAACATTCAAATACTCTTATTATATATTATTTTATGTTTTATGATAAGAATTATTTTGACTTACCATCATAATTATATCACTTATATATTAAATTAAAAAACCGGTTACCCGGTTTTTAGTAAAGATTATGAGAATTTGTCGTAGTAGATATTTTCTTTTTTAATATCATGTTTATTTAAGACTTTAATACATGCATCAATCATTCCTGGTGATCCACATAAATATGCTTCATGGTCTTTTAAATCTCCTGTCATACGGTCTAATACTTCAGTAATAAGACCTGTTGCACCTTGCCAGTTATCTTCTTTTAGTTGTTCTGATAACGCTGGAATATATTCAAAATTTGGAAACTCTTTTTGAAGTTGCATGAGTTCTTCCGTGTAATATAAGTCTCTTACTGCACGTGCACCAAAGAAATACTTCACTTGGCGTGTCATTCCAAGTTCTTTTAATCTAAATAAAATTGAACGAATTGGCGCTTTTCCTGAACCACCCGCAATACATACAATTGGACGTTCTGAATTTTCTCGTAAGAAGAAATCACCATAAGGTCCAGTTAATATAATTTTATCCTTTTCTTCTAATGCTTTATGAACAAATGTTGTTGCTGCACCATTGGGTAAGTAACGAATTAACATTTCGACATAATTTTTTTCACTCGCGTTCGATGCTAATGAATATGCTCTAACGATATCAATTCCAGGTACTTTGATTTGCATATATTGTCCTGGTTTAAAATCAACTGTTTTAGGTTCAATCATTTCAAAACGAACAAATTTAATATCATATGTGAGATCTTTGACTTGTGAAACAACAGTTTGATATTCTTTTGCTGTTAAAAGTGATGATGGAAGTTCGATATTAAGTGATTCTTTGACTTTAACTTGGCAAGATAAACGAACGCCATTTTCTCTTTCCTCTTTTGATAAAAAAGGTTCTTCTGTTGGTTTAACATCTGGAACATTATCAATGAGTCTAAACTTACAAAAGCCACATGTCGCTTTTCCACCACAAGCTGATGGTATAAATATTTTATTTCTTGCTAGTGTTGATAATACAGTATCGTCACCATATACTGCAATTTGAGTATCGTTATTGATGGTGATCATTTTCTCACTACTTCCACCCATCACTTTATCTAAAACAATAAGTATTAAGGTAATGACAAGTAAGACACCAATGATGACAACCGGGAAAAATAAATTCATATGTTGTTTTCCTCCTTAAGCATTAGAATGATAATCCTCTAAATCCGATAAATGCTAGTGATAAAATTCCTAAGATTAAAAATACGATTGCTTTTCCTCTTAATCCTTTAGGTAAATCCCCATAAACAGCTAGTTTTTCTCTTAGTGATGCCACTAAAACAATCGCGAGTAACCAACCAACACCACTACCAAATGCAAATGTTGTTGTTTCAACAAAATTATAATCTCTATTAACAAAGAATTGTGATACTGCAAGTACCACACAGTTCACGGTAATCAGTGGTAAGTAAATACCAAATGCATTATAAAGTTGAGGTAAGAATTTTTCCATTAAAATTTCTAAGATTTGAACGGTTGCTGCAATTGTAATAATGAATGCAAGTAACATGACTTGTTCAGTATTCGTAGTTTTTAATAACTGAAAGATTGGCCAGTTGATCATCGCAGTTAATGTTACAACTAAGACAACTGCAATTCCCATTCCTCGTGCATTTTTAACATTTGTTGAAATTGCAATGAGTGGACACATCCCTAAAATAAAGGTAAGTGCAATGTTACTACTTAAAATCGAATCTAATAATAAATCAAACATGTCGCTCTCCTTTATTCATAAGTTTTTGCCCAGTCTCTAAGTATCCAAATAAAGACACCGAGAATGAAAAATCCACCTGGCGCAATTGCCATGGTTACCCAAGGCGTAAAGCCTGCAGGCATCACTTGAAATCCAAGTAACGTTCCAAAAGCAAGTGGCTCTCTAATAATTGATACTAAAATCAATACAAACATGTACCCCATTCCACTTGCAAATCCATCAACAAGTGTATATCTTACCGGGTTTTTAACTGCAAACGCTTCTGCACGACCCATCACGATACAGTTTGTAATAATAAGTCCTACATACGCACCTAAAGCTGAATAAATATCAGGGAAATATGCTTGTAAGAACATTTGAACAGCAATCGTATAGGTTGAGATGATAACCATGTATGTGACCATTCTAACTTTAGATGGAATAAAACTTCTCAATAGTGAAACCGTTGCTGAACTTAACATAACAACAAATGTGACACCAAGTCCCATTGCAATTGCATTTGCAACTGTATTCGTAATGGCAAGTGCACTACAAATCCCTAGTACTGCAACAAACACTGGGTTATTTGACTTAAATCCATCTCTTAATACATTAAACCACTTTTTATATCTTAATCGAATGAGTTTCATGATTGACCTCCACGATTAAGCCATAAATCACGGTAAATTTGGTAACTATCATTTAATAATCTTTCAAATGCAGTTGAGGTTCCAGTTGCTCCAGAAATTTCATCAACTTCGTTTGCTCCATTAGCTGCAGCATCTTTATTCACTTCAACAGGTCTGTCTAATTCTGGTATTAATACTAAGCCAATGAATTGATCTAAAAATTCTCTATTTTTAACTTTTCCGCCAAGTCCTGGTGTTTCTTGTTCTTCTAATACTGTAACATTAACAATTGTTTGGAAATCACTTTCTAGTGTAATAACACCGCGAAGTGGTCCCCATAAACCACCTAATGCAAAGACACCATACATAAATGAAACATTGCCATTGGCTTTGTTAATATAAAACGAGAATGTTTGACCTTCATAAATAACTTCTTCAACTGTGATATTTTCGTTAAACACATCTGCTAAATTACCTGAATTAAAGCCGATTTCATTATGATTTAGAACTGCAGAATATATTGCTGCATCTTTGTTTGCTTCGATTCTTTCAGCAGTTAATGCGTCCATTCCAACAAAAACGAGTGACGTTAAAAATCCCATGATGAAAACAAATGTTAACATTTTAGTATATTGTTTCATGCTTTAACCTCCTTAGGTTGAACCCATTTGATTGAATCAATCATTGGTGCAATCGCGTTCATTATGATGATTGCGAATATAAATCCTTCTGGGAATGCTGCTAATCCTCTTATTATCACTGTTATAAAAGCTATACCAATACCATAAATGATTTTTCCTCGATTAGTGAATGGTGCAGAAACAGGATCTGTTGCAACAAAGAAAGCTGCAAATAATGTACCACCTACAAAAATCGACATCAATCCTTCATGGAAATTCTCTGGATATATTGCATCAAAAATAAATGTAAATACAACCATCGATACTAATATTGATAAAGGAATACGCCAATCACTTATCTTTAATACAACAAGACCTAATCCTAATATTAAAACTCCTAGCTTGAAGGTATTACCAATCGTTCCAGCATACTCTCCTAATAAAATATCTGTAACACTGGTTAATGAAAAACCAAAAGCTCGATCGCGGAGAAGCGTTGCTGATGTGAATAAATCACTTCCAGGAACGATATATTGAGTGGTTAATTCTACCGGAAAAGTAATAATTAAAAATAGGTAGCCAACGATAGCTGGATTAAATAAATTTCTTCCTAATCCACCAAAAATCATTTTTCCAAAAAATACTGAGAAAAACGAACCAACTGCAACCATATAAATTGGTAATTCTGGTGGCATAAGTAATGTCAAAATGAGCGGGGTCACAAAAATACCGGTCATTTCAAATGGTTTTTTTCTAAAGTAAGCAAATAAATATTCGACTAATACTGCGACTGCGACTGCAACAACACCTAGTATGACAACATAAAATGTATAAATAAATGCTGAAATAACAAGTAAAGTTACTAAAAACGCTGTTAGAATGTACATGTTTTTGTGATTTAGGATATGTCCTAAATGACGATGTTCTTGATTTTGCATAAATGCCTCCGAGTAATCGCAACTTTTACGAAAATATTATAACACATCGCCTTTTTGTTGTCTTGTAAAGTTATAAATGAAATGCAACAGAAAGTCATTCAAATAGACTTATCTTTTTTTTTTATGTATGATGGAGCTAGTGAGGTCACTATGCAACAATCAAATTTAACACAAGGATCTATTTCAAACCACATTAAAAGAATTGCCATTCCAACGTCGATTGGGTTTTTATTTAATACTTTATTCAATGTCGTTGACACGATATTTGCTGGTCAAATTTCTACTGACGCTTTATCTGGATTAACATTGTCCTTTCCTATTTTCTTTATTATCATTGCGATTGCATCAGGATTTGGAAATGGTTTGACGGCATTAATCTCGGTTGCTCTCGGTAAAAAAGAAATTCATGATTTTCATAAACTCATTATTAATTCAATACTTATCAGTTTTGTTTTTGGGTTGTTATTTATTTTTGTATTACCCAGCATCATATCTCCTTTGTTTGAATTAGCTGGTGCCTCTGGACAATCCTTAAAATACGGTCTTGACTATACGAACACTATTTTTATAGGTGCAATTTTCTTTTTACTTAATTTTGTATTTAATGCCATTTTATCTTCTCAAGGAAATACAAAACCTTTCAGAAATTATTTAGTCATTGGATTTTTCTTAAATCTTATTTTAGATCCTCTATTTATATTTGGTTGGTTTGGACTTCCAGAACTTGGTACTCAAGGGGTTGCGCTTGCAACCATCTTTGTTCAAGTGTTTGGGACGGTTTATATGGGATCACAAGTATTAAAATCAGAATTATTTGATATTAAAAAAATGACGCTTAAAGATACGTCTCCTAAGGTCATGCTTGATATTTTTGTTCAAGGGATTCCATCTTCATTAAATTTAGCAGCGATTGCAATTGGTATCTTTGTTATTAATTATTATGTTCTCCTTTATGGAGGGGACATTTCTGTTGCCTCCTACGGTGCAGCTATAAGGATTCAACAAGTTGCATTACTACCTTCACTTGGACTTAATGTTGCGATTATTACGATTATTGGTCAAAACTTAGGTGCGAAACAATATGATCGAATGGTTGAAACAAAAAAAACAGCCATGAAAATGGGACTGTTTCTTGTCATTACGGGTGGAATCATTGTATTCGCTTTTGCACCACTATTGATGTCTATTTTTAACTCTAATCCTGATGTTATTAGAATCGGTGCAAGATACTTAAGAATTGATACGATCGGTTTTGTCACTTACTTGATCGTCAACGTTAACACATCGGCTTTACAAGGAATTAAAAAACCGACATTTGCACTTGTTATTGGTGTCTTTAGACAATTATTACCGCTCATTGTATTTCCCCTTTTAGGAACAACCTTTAATTTAGGGATTGATGGGGTATGGTTTGGGATTGTCATTATTAACTGGGTTGCGACATTCATCCTTTACTTTATAACAGTTGCAATATTTAAGAAGTTAAAAAAAACGATGTCATAGACATCGCTTTTTTTTATTCTACTGTTTGATCGTCTTTAAATTTTAATACTTTATATGTTAATGCTGCGAGGACAGCACCTAATAAGGTACCGATGAGATAAGCAAAGTATGTGCCTAGACCTTGGTTCATTAAAAGTGCTGCAAAAATAACTGCTGGATTAAGTGCTGCACCAGTTACACTTACGCTTACTAAAATTAATGCAACCAATGTAAGACCAACAATAATTGCAACATGAGTTGCAAATAATTTTCTTTGAGAAACAGCAAGAATCACATACACAAATATATATGTCACAAACATTTCAAATAATATAATGACGATGTTTGAATTTGGTGCTGTAAATTCAGAAACTTCTGGAGATGCAACCAGTAACAATGCTAATCCAAATAATGCACCTGCAAACTGCGAAACGACATAGACTGCAAATTCTTTTAGTGTTAATCTTTTATCAATGAGCATTGCTGTAGAAACAGCTGGATTGAAATGGCCTCCAGAAATATGACCTAATGTAAAGATGCCTGCAGTCACTGCTAAACCAAATGCTAAAGCAACTGTTAATGTACTTGCATCTGATGCAAAGTAAACCGTTCCTAATCCTATAAAAACGATCATAAATGTACCAAAAAACTCTGCTAAACTTTTTCTTACTAATAAAGAAACTTTCATCTACATATCTTCTTTCTTTAAGTCATTCTTTATTTCTTTTTTCTTTGTATCAAAAGCATTTGAAGCATAAGCTAAACTAAATCCTAATCCTAAAACTATCACAAAAACGACATAATTAACTATGGATTCATTACCTGAAAATTTTGGTAATATTTGAAAGACGGATCCGACAAGTAATCCTACAATGGTTGCATAGGTCACATGATACGCATGTTTGAGTAAAAAACTTATGAGTTTTGCTGCAAAAACAAGTCCCAATGCCATTCCAAAAAATAAAACAATCAAAATAGGAATGTTAAATTCTTCTAGTGCATACGTAAATGTTGGATACATTCCAATAGCAAGTTGAACCATCGATCCACTAACACCTGGAATAATGGCTGTTGCTGATGCGATCAATCCTGTAAAGAAAATGAGAAAACTATTTCCAAGTGTTAATGTTCTAATCGGTTCAGCACTCGTATCTTCACCTGTAAATATATTAAGTAGTATTAGAAAGCCAGCGCTTAATACAAATGGAAGAATGAGTTTCCACTGGAAAATATTTGTTTTTCCTTGTTCTTGAATTTTATTAATAATGAGTGGCATACTCCCAATGATAAGTCCTATGAAAAAGAGTTTCATTTCGTTAGGGAAATTTTCAAGTAAACCATTCATCGGTCCAGCAAGTGTAAATAACGCAATGAAATTCCCACCATATATTAATACAACAAATAATCCTGCAGCAATGAATCCTTTTTTCAAACTCACAATCGTATCGACTGCTTCAATGAGCTTGTCATAAAACTTCAATAAAACAGCAACCGTTCCTGATGATACACCAGGAATGATCGCTGCAATCCCCATAAGGAATCCTTGAAAAATAGTTTTTAAGTACGCAAGTATATTTTTCATGTTAAATGTTTGAATTCAAGATAATATGAACAACAATTAAAACAAGTGTTACTCGTCCCAACACGGGGTGTGCTTTATACATCCAAGGTTTCTTTTTTGTAGCATAAAGTGCGCCAAATAATCCAGTTGAAAGTAATGCTTTTTTTTAATTGAGCTTCCATAAATTCTCCTGGCATTATTATAACACAGTATTGTGTCATACACAATACTGTGTATTACATTCATGTGAAAATGAATCATTTTTTATAAATATCGCAAAAGCCTTATAAAAATAGCACATTTGGTGTAAAATAAAGTTAAGTCCACTTTAGGTAGGTCTTTTATGAAAAACCATTTGTATTTCACGGGCATCCCAACACAAGTTGTTGGTCCAATTTATTTTGCAGACATGCATTATTTAAAGGAATCTCAATCGAATATCGAGCTTGCGCCACCGATTTCTACTTACGAAACAACTTTGTTTCATTCTGTAGGACGTGGTGCGAAAATTACTAGGCTCGCAAAAACCTTAACCACGACCGTGTTATCAGATATGATGACACGTTCTATTTTGTTTGAAGCACCTAATGCTATTTTTGCAAAGCGTGTGTTAGATGATGTTCAATCCAAAAAAGAATATTTTCAAGAAACGATTATTTCTAAACAATCTAAATATGCTTTCTTAAAACAAATCGATGCAAAAATTGTCGGTAATTTACTGTATTTAAGATTCGGATATGAAACAGGCAATGCATCAGGTCACAATATGACAACGTTCGCTTCAGATCAATTAGCTGAAGCTATTTTAACGTTATATCCTGAACTTCACTATATAAGTGTCTCTGGAAATTACTGCACTGATAAAAAAGTATCTGCAGTGAATTCTATATTAGGCCGTGGTAAACATGTGATTGCTGAATTAACGATTTCAAGAGAAATTGTTGAACAATCATTACGAACAACACCTGAAAAAAT
>JAQCDH010000023.1 GCA_027620815.1 Bacillota bacterium
CTTTTTCAATAACAACTGCACCAGCACCATCTCCAAATAAAATGCATGTGTTACGATCAGTATAATCAAGAACGTTAGATAATGTCTCTGCACCGATGACGAGTGCTTTTCTATATTTAGGTTGTTGAATAAGTGAAGATGCAAGTTCAAGCGCATATACAAACCCAGTGCATGCCGCATTAATATCAAAACTCATGACATCATGTTCAATGCCTAATAGTCCGGCAACAAAATTAGCAACCGCTGGTGTTTTTTGATTTTCCGTAATCGTTGCAACAATGATAATATCAATTTCACTCGCATCGATATTCGCTTTTTTAAGTGCCTCTTTAGACGCCAAATAAGCCATTTCATGAGTCGTTTCTGTCGTCACTTTACGTCTTTCCTTGATTCCTGTACGTGAGACGATCCATTCATCGGAAGTTTCAACAAGTTTTTCTAAGTCATGATTGGTGATGATCTGATTAGGAACATAATGTCCAGTACCGAGTACTTTAATTGGTAGATTCATCTGATACCCTTTCTAAAATGGTTCCCATTTTTCTAAATTTTTCATATCGTGATATTAACAATCTTTTGATCGGTTTACGAGTTAAACTTTCTAATTGTTTTTCTAATTCTTGTGTTAATTGAGAAAGTCCTATTTCCAAATTTTCATGAAGACCAGGACCTTCTTTGATAATCTCATCTATGATATTAGATGTAATTTTCATGAGTTCAGCAGCTTCTGGTGCACGTTTAGCATCTTTATATAAAATGGATGCGAATCCTTCTGGGGAAAGCACAGAATAGATAGCATGTTCAAACATAAGTATCACATCACCTACGCCAATGGCAAGTGCACCACCTGAACCACCTTCACTTAATACAACAACAATCACAGGCGTTTTTAATCCCATCATTTCTTTTAAATTATTTGCAATCGCTTGTGCCTGACCTCGTGCTTCTGCACCAACACCTGGATACGCCCCTGGTGTATCGATAAACGTAATAATAGGTCGCTTGAATTTCTCAGCTTGCTTCATTAACCGTAATGCTTTTCGGTAACCTTCTGGATGAGGCATTCCAAAATTGTGTTTAATTTTATCTTCAGTATCAATGCCTTTTTCTTGAGCAATGATCGTCACAGTATGTCCTTTAAATGAAGCAATCCCACCAATAATAGACACATCATCTTTAAACTGTCGATCGCCATGAAGCTCTAAAAAATCTGGAAATAATTGTTTAATCACACCTCGAGAGGTGATTCTTTTTGGGTGTCTTGCAATTTTTAATTGATCATAGGCTGTCATAAATCACCTTCTGATGGAATTTCAATAGTTGAAATAACGTTTTTCGAATATCTTGACGGTGTAAGACAATATCAACTTGTCCACTTTGGAGTTGAAACTCTGCCGTTTGAAACCCTTCAGGTAACTCCTCACGAATCGTTTGCTTAATGACACGCGGTCCTGCAAAACCAATAAGTGAAGACATTTCTGCGATATGATAATCTCCTAGTGATGCAAAACTTGCAGCAACACCACCCGTTGTAGGATGGGTCATCACACTAATGAATACACCACCTTCATCATCTAAATGTTTGATTGCTGCTGAAGTTTTTGCCATTTGCATTAAAGATAAAATACCTTCTTGCATACGTGCACCACCGGAAGCAGAAAAAATGATGAGCGGTAAATTTTGTTTTGTTGAAAATTCAATCAGTCTCGTAACTTTTTCACCAACAACAGAACCCATCGATCCCATCATGAAATGACTGTCTAAAATACCGATGGCACATGGATAACCAACAATAGAAGCTTTTCCACACACAAACGCTTCATTAATATGAGACGATTTTTGAGCTTGAATAAGTTTTTCTTCATAACTTGGCATACGTAGTGGGTTCGTTGATAATAAATGATCAAATAAAGGCTCAAACGTTCCCTCATCAACGGTATACTCGAGACGTGTTTTCGCATCAATTCGAAAGTGGTTTTGACAAACGGGACAAACATGTTGATTTTTTTTAAGAACTTTTTCATAGAGGGCTGCTTGACAGCTGGAACATTGAACAAAAACCCCTTCTGGTATTTCAATTGGGGTTTGTAGGTCAAGATCCATTCTTTTTTTAGTTGCACCCTCAAGTTTTCTTTTATGAGCATCTAAAAAGTTCATGCTTTTTCACCCGTTAAAAGATATCTAAATCGTTCAAAAAAACTTGTGTCATATTTACCGGCAATAAAATTTTTATTATGCATCAAGACATATAAGTATTCGATGTTGGTTTCAATACCTTCAATTGCAAATTCTTTTAACGCAATTTGCATTTTTTTAATCGCTTCTTCTCTTGTTTTTCCATGAACAATCAATTTTGCAATCATCGAATCAAAATATGGCGGAATTTGATATCCGACATATAAGTGGGTATCCACACGTACACCGAATCCACCTGGTAAGCTCAAATTTTTAATGAGTCCTGGTGATGGTCTAAAATCTAACTTTGGATTTTCTGCTAAAATACGGCATTCAATGGCGTGTCCGTTCACTTTCAAGTCAAGTTGTTTAAATGATAATGGTTTTCCCATTGCAACAAGTAATTGTTCTTTCACTAAGTCAACACCTGTAATCATTTCAGTTACTGGATGTTCTACTTGAATACGTGTATTCATTTCAATAAAATAAAAATTTTCTTTATCATCAACTAAAAATTCAAGGGTTCCAGCATTCACATAATTAATATTTTTAGTAAGTTTGATTGCTGCAGCATTGAGTTTTTTTCTGGTGATTTCAGAAAGCTTGGGTGACGTTGCTTCCTCTACCATCTTTTGATGACGACGTTGAAGTGAGCAGTCACGTTCAAATAAGGACACAACATGTCCTTGTTGATCAGCAATCACTTGAATTTCGATGTGTCTAGGAGATGAAATGTAGCGTTCCATATATAATCGACTATCTCCAAAAGATGCGGATGCCTCAAGTTGCGTTTTTTCAAAAGCTTGTCTGACATCTTGTTCGTGATGACAAATTCGCATCCCACGACCACCACCACCTGAAACAGCTTTGATAATCACTGGAAATCCAATTTTTTTTGCCCATTCCACAGCTTGATCAACTGATTCAATATCACCATCACTACCTTCAATGATAGGAACACCAGCTTGCTTAGCCATTTTTCTAGCATTGGCTTTGTCGCCCATTGCTGTAATGGTTTCAGATTTTGGACCCACAAATGTGATTGCACAATCTTCAACCATGGACACAAAATCGGCATTTTCAGATAAAAAGCCATAGCCAGGATGGATATAATCACATCCACTTGCAATGGCCGCACTTAAAACATTATTTTTATTTAAGTATGATTCTGTTGAAGTATTGCCACCAATACAAATGGCTTGATTTGCCATTTTAACATGCATTGCATCTTGATCAGATTTCGCATAAACAGCAACTGTTTCTAATCCTAATTCATGACATGCTCGAATAATTCTTACTGCGATTTCACCACGATTGGCAATTAAAACTTTTCCCATGGACCGTTACTCCAAATCAAACAAGGCATCATCAATACCGACAACTTGCCCGTTCATAACGTGAACTTTTAAGATGGTACCATCTTTTGGAGCAGTAATTTCATTCATGATTTTCATGGCTTCAATTAAGCATAAAACATCACCTTTTTTAACTTTTGAACCCACTTCAACATATGGTTTTGATTTTGGTGAGCTCGATGCATAAAAGGTTCCAACAAGTGGAGACACAATTGTATTTTCAGCAGATTGAGGTGGTTCTTGTTCTTTTAGGGGAACATGATAGACTGGACTTGGTGAAACAACAGGTGCGGGGGCACTTTGATGAGTTTGTTGTTTAGATAATTTGATTGTTGTATCTTCAAAGGTTAACTCTAATTCTGTTAAATTTGAATTTTCAAAATCTTTGATCATTTTTTGTATTTCTGAGAGTTTCATGAGGGCCTCAATTCTAAACTTTTTATATAAAATGTTTGATATTCAAAATTTATCAACCATATTTTAACATAGTTATTGATAAGTCAACTTAAAATCGTTTTCATAAACAACTGTCTTAATGGTGATGGAAGGTGTTTAAATTCAAATTCTCCGATAAATTGATATTGATACTTTTTTAAAAGGGATAACATCTTAAAATTATTTGGATGCGTATCGATATAAATACGGTTTCTTCTTAGGTTTTTTGCTTGTTTTTCAAAAAATTCAAACCAATATTTTGATATTCCTTTTAAAAGATAATCATCATGAATCGCAATTCGATGAATCGTGATGGCAAGGATATCTAAATCCACTAAATCTTGATATGCTTCTTCTTTTGAAAGACATAAAGAAGCGATTCCAATAATCTTATCTTGATCGATCATGATATAAGCTTCTTTGTTTTGAATATCTTTGATAAACGTTTTTCTTGAGGGTTCTATGCCTTGCCACTGATCAACACCATCTACTTTTAAACGTTTTGAAGCTTGTTTGCGAATATTTATAATGTCTTCTAAATCAGATAACATTGCTTTTCTAATCGTGAATGAGGACACGTAAAGGGAGTGCATCACTTTCTAAGATATAAATCGGGAGCGCTGTAAATCTATATTTCCCTTGTGGAACATCTTTTAATCGTAATCCTTCGATAATGTAAATGCCTTGATTCATTAACGTTAAATGTGTTTGATGCATCACATCATTACGTTCAATCCCCAACGCATCAATACCAACTGCTAATAATTGAGATTCAGCAAGTTTTTTTGCAAGCTCTAATGGCACATAAATAAATTCAGGATTAAATGCGTTTTCAAATGAATTTCTCGTCTTAAAAAAAACAGTATCTCCTTTTTGAAAAGAGACACCTTCAATGTGCTTAAGTTCGAGACGATCTTTTGCATCTAAGCATTCTAAAACGATCACGTTTTTATTCAAAAAAGTGGTTGCATCAAATCCTGTAGAAGTTTGTCCATTTGCGTCCATATGCCTTGGAAAATCCATGTGCGTGCCTGTGTGCATCGGTAAAAAAACATTGGTTTCAAAGATCGCATGCGATGATGTTTGCAGCTGATATGAAATCTTAGGTTTTTTTTCTTCTTTATTTTTATACACTTGCATGTCTTGATGAATGGGCATTGTTACATCATAAATCATAATAATGTTTCACCTGTTTTGTCTTTGATATAAGCGATTAAATCATGATAATCTTTATAGGTATATATATTTTTTTCCTGTTTTAATACCAAATCAATAATTTGCCAAGATGCTTGAATCTCATCCCACCTAGTAAAAAGCGTTCTATGGTGTTCCATCATATCAAGTAATAGTTTTTCATAAGCTTCTGGTAAATTTCCAACACCTAAGTTATCAACATCATAACCAAGCTTAACTTGTTGAACACCTTCACGTAATCCAGGAACTTTTGCATTTAAAGTCAATTGAAACCCATCTTCAGGAGCAATATTAATGCGTAATCGGTTTGTTGATAGAGGTAAATGCCATTTTCTTTGTTCAGAGGTTTCTTCAAACTCGATTTCAATAAAAGCATTTTTTTCATCCAAGTTTTTACCAGTAATCATATAAATAGGAACACCTTTAAATCTAGGCGTATTCACAAAACCTTTTAGGAATACAAATGTTTCAGTTGTCGAGTTTTTTATAACATTGTCTTCTTCTAAATATCCTTGATATTGACCTAAAACTGTTTCAGAGTCATCAATGGTGAGTGCTTGAAGTGCAGCAACTTTTTCATTTTTGACATCATCAGAATAATAAGAGATTGGAATATCCATGGTGAGTAAAGAGACAATTTGTAATACATGAGATTGCATCATATCTCTAAGCGCACCAACTTTATCATAATAGCCAGCACGTGATAATATTCCATCTTTTTCTTTGACATACACAGACATTTTTTTAATACTACGATTATGCCAAGAATCTTCGATGATACGATTCGCAAATCGAAGCATCATAATATTTTGAATCATTTCTTTGCCTAAGTAATGGTCAATACGAAACATTTGACGTTCAGAAAAATGTTTCGATAGTAATGCATTAATACTTTCGGCGCTTAACAAATCTTCACCAAAAGGTTTCTCAAATGCAACAACATCACTGACATCATCTTTTTTCACTAAATGGGCATGGTTTAACCCATCAGTGATGACACCAAATAGTTCAGGACCCACAGCCATATAATATAAACGTTTTGTTTTTCCATTTAAAAATGAGCGTTGTTTTTCTTTTAAATTTAAGTAATGTAATGGGTCATGGATGTCCATTTCAAGATAATGCAAGCGATCTTTTAAGACCGTTTTATTTAAAGGTTGAGTTGTTTTTTCATCCATGTATGTTAAGTATGTATCATCGTTAAAAATACGTCTACCAACAGCAATGACGTGGATGTCATATGATTTTTTTATAAGTTCGGTGATTGCAGGTAACAGCTTGCGCGCCGTTAAGTCTCCTGTAGAGCCAAATATTGTAAAGAGGTATGATTGTTTCACAAGTCACTCCTATGATGTACTATTATACCATATCATGCGTTTTCGGTAACGTATCTCTCTTGATTAATTTCTTTTTTTCGAAATAAAATGACACCCATGACGCCCAAGATAATCATCATCGCGCCAATGATATGATACCAATACAAAATTTCATTTAAGAAAATGACACCGGCTATAATAGAGATGAGAGTTGCAACATTTGCAAAAATTGAAGAAACATGCGCAGGTAGATGTTTTAAATTATAATTGACTAAGAAAAATCCGATGATAGAAGCAATCACTCCTAAATAAAACACTGAGAAAACAAAAGAAAGTGATTGAAAAGGTTCAAAAAATGAAGACATCTCATTTGAAGACACAAGAATTGTAAGATACCAACTCATAAAAACAATGGCACCTGAAAACATCATCAGAGATGTGATTTGAACAGGTGTAACCGTTGTAGAAAGTTTTCTTGAAAACATATTAAAGCTTGCTGCAGCAAATGCAGAAACAAACATTAATATAGAGCCTAATATTGAAAAATCTAAAACAGTTCTAATATTCATCAATTGAATAAATAAAACACCAGATACTGATAAAACAATGCTTATGCTTTGTTTATATGTTGGCTTTTCTGAGCTAAATAAAAACGATAAAATCGCAACTAAAATCGGAATAAGGGCGATCATCATTCCTGCTTCAGAAGACTGTTTAAAATTAATGCCAAAAACTTCACTAGCAAACCCCAATATCGGTTGAAAAAAGATCAGTGGTAATAGAGAAAATAATTGTTTTTTACTAAATCTAATATGAATGACTTTCGTCATATTTAAAATGATTAAAACGAAACTTGCAATACTAAATCTAAATGCGATCAACCCAATGGGATGAATCGATTGTAGACCAATTTTTGAAAACATAAATGTTAGTCCGAAAATGGTTGCATATGTAATTCCTATCCATATATGTTTGCTCATCAGTTACCCTACATTATTGTAGCATAAAAAAAGAATGTCTAAGACATTCTTTATCAAGAAATCACGGTCACATAACGCGTCAACTCAAAGGACGTATCTAAATAAGTCACTTGATACGTTACTTCATAGGTTCCAGCACGTAATCGATTGACATTTGAAATCACATTGACATCAATATCATGAGAAGTGGTTACACCTGCATCTACCCAAGGTTCACCAATACGAATGGTATCAACACCGGGATTTAATGTCATCTCAAATTGATCATGTTCAATGACCATGACGTATCTTGTAATTGTGTATATTTGGTTTTCAAAAGTGTAAACATACGTTAATTCTTGTTTACCAAGTAGAGAACCATTTACTATGTCTTCAGTTGACATGTCATAGGTTTCATTACCGATTTTAATTGTTGCACCTGGATCAACATATGTTTGACCAATATAAATGGTATCTAACCCTTGATTTAAGTTCATATATGGCGTTGTTTGATAAAAGAAAAGTAATACTGAAATGATAACAATAATGAAGACATAAGGAATGAGTTTCATAAGAATTCTCCCTTATTTTTAAGTAAAATTGCTTCTTCTTGTTTGTAGTCTCGCTCAACGATAAAAACATAAAAAGAGCGAACATATGTTTTACCTAAAATAGTTACAGAATAAGTGATTTCATAATCCCCTACAACAAGATGATTCAGCTCTGTGAGATCTAATTCACACTCATATCTAACATTAAAATGTGTCGCATAACAACCTTGATCGATAAATGTTTCACCAACTCTTAATGTTGATAAACTTGGTGTCATATGAAAAACAACAAAATCATTATCAACAACATGAACATAACGTTTCATGATGGTTTGATTTCCATATGTATCCGTCACTTCATAATTGATGACATATGTTCCAGCAACTTCAACATTAATATTATTCGTAACTTCAGTTGTTACATCACTTAAATCATCGTAAATAATACTTTGATCTACATACGTGCTTCCTACATAAATCGTATCTAAGGATGCATTCAGTGTTACTTCCGGTGCAGTCGTATCTTTGATATTGACTTCAAATGTTTGAGAAGATTCGAAATCAAAAGCATCTCTAACAGTTAAAATAACTTGATAAACGCCCACTGTATCATAATCAATGTCAGCATCAATGATGACTTCATAGTCTTCTCCATTCGTGACAACATTAAATAATAATGCATCAAAATCAATGGGTTCAGACCCTAACTCGTAATCTAAATCAAATATGATACTAAACCCAACAGGAATCGGTTCTAAAACAATCACTTCTCTAGTAAGTGTATAAATTAAAACATCATTTTCATAAATATCATATGTAACTGTATATGTATCTGGATATAAGACATCAATTGTTTCAGTAACAACAACTTCATATAAAGCAACATTTTGCGTTAAAATCTCTAATCCTAAATCAACATATGGTTGACCATACGGTATTTCTAACGATGACATTCCCTTTAAAGAGACAGCTTGACTGACAGGTATATCTTTTGCAATTTGAATATTAATTTCGGCATAAACACCATAATAATCATCTAAATATTCATCTGATGAAAACCATATCCAAAAACCATTCGATTCATTAGATAAATCTAATGTCATGTTTCTTAATGACGTTCCTGTATAAGCATTCGCACCATTTGAACTGTAAATCCATAAATAATCGTATTCATCTTCAAGTTCAAATAATTCATTAAACGTCAATTCAAAAACACTCAAATCATCCATTGGTGGAATATACCAATATATATCTTGCATATTTCCATAAGGATTGTGGTTTGTCTCAATCACATCAACAAATTCAAATTCAAATGTCAATGTTGTTTCAAAGGTTCCATTTTGATACACAGCTAAATTCACTTTGTTTTTAGAAGCATCAAAAGGGATCACATCATTATAACTAAGGGATTGATTATCCACTTCTTCATCTTGATAACTATAATAAACATCATAACTTTCATCAAAGTCTAATGTACCTTCATAGGTAATTAATGGATGGTCAATGAATTTAATGTCTTTTGAGTATTCCATATCTTCTATCATGAATTTAATATCTAACACCGTGTTCATCGTAATATCAAAGGTGATTGAACCATTTGATTCGATCACATTTGTGATGGTGATATCCATTAATGTACCATCACTATGGAATAATAAAAATGATGAGGTCGTATTTGCTTCTTTAAAAAGATTGAGATTTGAAATGGCAGCTTGATTTAAATTTCCATAAAATGAAGAAGACTCGTCATTAGGAAATGTAATGGGTTCAGTCGTATCTCCAATATTTGGTCTAAAAACAAACACCTCATTAATTCCTTCGCCTCTTGAAGATGTTGCATAGCCACTTTCATTACCGACGTAATCTTTATCTATGCGGTAAATGATGAGTCCTGAATCTGGTAATGTTGATTCATATTTGCCATCTTGATAACGATATTCTAAATAAACATACTCATTAGAGTAACCGGTATCAATTCTAAGTAAATTTTGATCACTATTTGCAAGTGGTTCTAATGTGAATGTTCCTGATGATGTTACTGTTTCAACATCTTCTATCCATCCACCATACGTTTCTTTCATGTACCCTAACATATGAACCGGAATCGCTGCAGAGTTATCCATAAGTGACCAAGCACCAGCATTTTCTAAATTAAAAAAACCATAATAGTGATATAAATCAGGTGAACCAAGCAAGTGAAATGTTTCATGAGCAAGGACGCCAACATCCACTTTCATGTTGTAATTGATTGAGTCACCCAATAAATTAAAGGTATACGTATAGGCTTTAACACCATTTATTTCTGGTGCGTCAGCATCATTGTAAACATCATACAATTCCCATTTATGAGGCCATAACAAAGAACCCCAACCAGTATCTTCACCACTGACAAGAAACGTGATTGAGTCGATTTCCCCATCATTATTCACATCTAAATCTAGTGCGGGGTCAATAAGACCTAGTGTGTCAACTTCGTTAATTGCACGTTTTAGTAGGTTATGTTCAACAGAGGCTTGGTCACTATCAGAAATTTGATTTTCATAATAGC
>JAQCDH010000024.1 GCA_027620815.1 Bacillota bacterium
GTTTTATGTCGATGAAGAATCTTCATATATTAAGCAACATTTTAAGCAATTAGAAATAATGTTTTTAACGTATGGCTTAAATCATCAGCTTGAATTAGAAATCAAAAAGGCATTACCTAAGGCTAGTGCTGTCATTGAAAATGAGAAAAAACAACTTGATATTATCAATGATAAAAAAATTCAATACCAAAAAGACATCCCCGAAGTAGATAGTAATAAATTCACTGTAAAACATTCACCTGAAGCAATTAAAATCTCAGAAATTCCAATGGATCAATATCGATTTGATCAGTACCGTAATGAACATGGTCAAACGGATTGTATCATTGAAGGCCAAGTTAGAAAAGTAGAGCTTAAATCACTTACAAAGACAAAACTTCTTACTATGATTATTGCAGATGAAGAAGACGCGATTAAAGTAAAAAGTTTTGTATCTAATCCTAAAGATGAAGCATTTGCATTATCCATCAAAGAAGGCCATCATCTTCAAGTGACAGGTTATTTCCAATATGATAGTTTTGATAGAGATATCAACATCATGTCTAAAAAAATGCTTTTTTTAGATCAAAAAAATAAAACACGAGAAGATGACGCGAAACATAAGCGCATCGAATTTCATGCGCATTCAACCATGAGTAATTTGGATGGTATCACAAGTATTCATGATTACGTCAAACAAGCAAAATCATGGGGTCACCAAGCGATTGCAATTACAGATCATGATGGTGTCTATGGTTTTCCTGATTTAGATCATGCAGCAAGAAAAGCAGGTATAAAACCAATTTTTGGAACAGAATTATCAAGTGTTGATGCGAATCAATTTAAAGTTATACAAACAAAAATTGAAAATACAGACATGAAATCATTAACATATGTTGTTTTTGATATTGAGTCCACTGGATTAAGTGTGACTCATGATGAGATCATCGAAATTGCAGCTGTTAAAGTTAAAAACGGAAGTATTCTAGAAACGTATCAACAATTTATTGATCCAA
The DNA here is from genome assembly GCA_027620815.1 of Bacillota bacterium. Classification (GTDB taxonomy): domain Bacteria; phylum Bacillota_I; class Bacilli_A; order Acholeplasmatales; family Acholeplasmataceae; genus UBA8290. Next base: position 996 of record JAQCDH010000024.1, read on the forward strand.
AACGATCACTTTCAGAATTTACGACAACACTTACAGGCATCACGGATGAAATGGTTCAAGGGCAACCAGAAATCAAAGAGGCACTAACTTCGTTTTTAGCATTTAGTGAAGGTGCGATGATGGTTGCACACAATGCAACCTTTGATATTGATTTTATTGAATCAAAAGCAACAATCTATGACTTAGCCATTACGTATATTGGATTTATGGATACATTAATGCTTGCAAGACTTCATTATGAAGATGAATTAAAATCCTTTAACTTAAAAGCGGTTGCTAAACATTTTAAAATCAAACAAGAAGCTCATCACAGAGCTGAAGATGATGCACGCGTGACTGCTGAAATTTGGCTTGCAATGATGCAACAATTTTCAAAAAAAGGATATCTTACCACTCAAGACTATTTAAAAATGAACAAAACAGATATGTATTATAAATACATGATTCCTTTTCATGTGAATATTCTTGTTCAGCAACAAAAAGGATTAAAAAATTTATATAAAATCGTTTCTCATGCACTCACCTCTTTTTATCATAAAGGTGCTAGAACTTCAAAACAAGTCATTGATATGTACAGAGAGGGACTATTAATTGGCTCAGGATGTTATAAAGGTGAAGTATTTGAAACGGCACTTAATAAATCACCACATGCATTAGAAAAAGTGATGTCTTTTTATGATTATGTTGAAGTTCAACCACCAGAAGCATACTTACACCTCATTGATCAAATTGGTGAAGGTGGAAAAGAAATCATTCAAGTAACCATTAAAAAGATCGTTGATACAGCGACTAAACTTTCTATTCCTGTCATCGCGACTGGAGATGTGCATTACTTAAACCCTGAAGATCATATGTATCGCGATATTTATATTTCAACACCACAAGTTGGTGGAGGTATTCACGATTTAAAACGTTACGACGTCAAACCAAAACTTCATTTTAGAACCACAGATGACATGCTTTTAGCCTTTTCATTTTTAGGTGTCGATGCTGAACGTATTGTTGTTGAAGAAACGAATAAATTAAACGACCGAATTGATACCATTCAACTTTTTCCTTCTGGATTAATTGCGATTCAAGATGATGCGTTCAGTCAAAAAATCAACATACCAAGTATTGAAAACGAAGTGAAACGACTTGTTGACCTACAGAAAACGAGACAATATGGAGATAAACCTCACCCTTTAGTTGAAAAACGTATTGAACGTGAATTAAAAAACATCATTGAAAACCAGTTTGCTTCCATCTATTACATGTCACATTTACTTGTTAAAAATTCTTTAGATGAAGGCTATTTAGTTGGTTCAAGAGGATCTGTTGGGTCATCACTTGTCGCCACACTTTTAAATATTACCGAAGTCAATCCTTTAAAACCCCATTACCGTTGTAAAAAAGGTCATTTCACAGCATTTAAATTAACGGAAGAAGAATATCAACAACACGGATTTGCAGAATTCGAAGAAGACTTTCAAGATCTATTTGAACATGTCTATGCGGGTTATGATTTATCAGATGCCTTATGTCCAGTTTGTCAAGAAAAATTATTAAAAGATGGTCATGATATTCCTTTTGAGACCTTCTTAGGCTTCAATGGTGATAAAATTCCTGATATTGATTTAAATTTTAGTGGTGAATATCAATCAAAAGCACATGACTATGTAAAAATGCTTGTTGGTGATTCTCAAGCTTATAGAGCGGGTACCATTCAAACCATTGCTGAAAAAAACGCATATGGCTATGTGAAGGGTTATTTAGAAGACCATCATTTAGAAAAACGACCAGCTCAAATCGAACGCATGGCCAAAAATATTGAAGGTGTAAAACGTTCAACAGGACAACATCCTGGTGGCATTATTGTTGTTCCAGAGGGTTATGATATTTATGACGTGACTCCAATTCAATATCCAGCAAATAATACGGATAATGATTGGTTTACAACACATTATGACTATCATGCATTTGAATCAAATTTATTAAAACTTGATATTTTAGGGCATGATGATCCAACCATGATTAAATTTCTAATGGACCATGTGCAAAAGTATCCTGATAAATATCCGTTTGATGATGCTAAAGATATCCCCCTAGATGATAAAGAAGTGATGAAGATGTTTCATGGTACTGAAATCATAGGTGTTTCAAAAGCAGATTTAATGAGTGAGATTGCATCTTTTGCCATACCTGAATTCAATACCCAATTTACAAGACAAATGCTATCAGACATTAAACCAAAAACATTCGCTGGACTCGTTAAAGTTTCAGGGTTGTCACATGGTACGGATGTTTGGCTTAAAAATGCGCAAGATTTAGTCAGAGGATCAACATCATATGGAGGAATCGATATTGACCAAATCATAGGTTGCCGTGATGATATTATGATTCAGCTAATTGAATTTGGTCTTGAACCATTAAAAGCGTTTGAAATCATGGAGTTTGTTAGAAAAGGAAAACCCTCTAAAGATCCTCAAGCATGGTTAAGTTATGAATCTGAAATGAGACTTGCAGGTGTTCCTGAGTGGTATATTTGGTCATGTCAACAAATTAAGTATATGTTTCCGAAAGCACACGCAACGGCATATGTCATTATGGCATTACGTATTGCTTGGTTTAAAGTCCATGATCCACTCTTATTTTACAGTGCTTATTTTTCAAAACGTGTTGATAAATTTGATTATGAAAAAATGCTTGCAGGACCACTTGCACTAAAAAATGGAATTAAAGAATTACTTGCTAAAAATTATTTAACCGCAAATGAACAGTCCACACTCACAACGCTTCATGTTGCTTATGAAATGACATTAAGAGGCTTTCATTTTAAAAAAGTAGACATTAACAAGTCTGATTCAAAAACGTTTGTAATGGAAGAAAATGGATTAAGGATGCCTTTTATCTCCATTGATGGATTAGGTGATAACGTTGCGAGTGGAATAATCCAAACACGCTTAGAAAATCCCTTTACATCTAAAGAAGATGTTAAAGTTAGAACAAAAATCAACCAAACAGTTTTTGCGAAGATGGAAACCTATGGCGCTTTCGATGAACTCATTGTCGAAAATGATGAGAAAGAGCAAGGATTGTTTGCACTTTAAAAGGGTTTCTTATATAATATGATTGTAATTTTAGGAGGTATCAAACATGCGTTCTTCAAATCCAGTATTTGCGAACATTGAAAGATCTGTAACATATGAAAATGCAGAAACAGCATCTTATAGGGGCATCACATTAAAAACATTCATTTTATTAGGTGTTGCTGTTTTAACTGGTTTTTATGCGATTACGAGTTTACCCGCTGAAACATTCATGGGATTACTAATTGGTTCTATCATTGTGGCGCTTATTGCCATTCTGATTGCTTCATTTGTACCAGCTCTTGCGATGCCGATGAGTTTTGTATATGCTGCAGCGGAAGGTATTTTACTTGCGATGATTACGATGATTGCAAACACCTTTGTTCCTGGTGCACCTTATGCAGCCATTATTGCAACCACGGCAATTTTCTTTGTGATGTTATTTTTATATTCATCACGCATTATTAGAGTGACAACACGATTTAAAAAAATCATGTATGCAACACTTTTTGGAATCTTATTTTTCTTTATCGGGTTTGGTATACTATCGATTTTTGTAGACATGAATGCTGTTTTTGGAAATAGTTACGGGTTAGCCATTGGTATTAGTGTTTTCCTTATTATTTATGGTGCACTCATGCTTACTTTAGATTTTGATCGCGCAGAAGCGATTGTTTCGGGTGGTGCAGATAAGAAGTATGAATGGATGGTCGCACTTGGATTAATGGTTACAATCGTTTGGTTATACATTGAAATATTACGTCTTATTATGATTCTAGCAAGTAGAAGAGATTAAATCGAAGAAGAGCCTCAGTAATCAATCGAGTTTGTATAGAGAGCGTTTGGGTGGTGTAAAAACGTCAAATTCATGATGAATTTCAGCTTGGAGAGGTGCTAATCACACCCGTATGTCTGCGTTAAAGACAAACAAAGTGTCAGTGTGAAAGCACTGGAACTAAGGTGGTACCGCGTCTATGGCGTCCTTAGATCGTTTTTCGGTTTAAGGACATTTTTTTATTTATATGGAGGAAGTATGGAACAATTAAAATTAGAGGCATTAAAACAAATTAAAGAAGCAAGTGATCTGAATGCATTAGAAAATATTCGTATTGTGTATTTATCTAAAAAAGGGTCTGTTACTGAGCTCATGAAACAACTTAAAGACATGAACCCTGATGAAAGAAAAACATTTGGTGAATCCGTTAATGTCTTAAAACAAACGATTGAAGAGGCATTGAATCTTAAAAAGATACAATTAGAATACGACGCCTTATTAGAAACGTTTAAAAACGAAAAAGTTGACATCCATTTAGATGAAGTATCACTTCCAAAAGGATATCGTCATCCTTTAATTCAAGTCATTCGTGATGTTGAAGATTTCTTTATTGGAAAAGGGTTTTCAGTTGCTGAGGGTCCAGAACTTGAAACAGATTATTTCAATTTTGAAATGATGAATCTTGCGAAAGGCCATCCTGCACGTGCGATGCAAGATTCTTTTTATGTTGATCCTGAAAGGCTATTGCGTACGCACACGTCGCCTGTTCAAGCGCGTTCGATGTTAGAAGCGAATGGATTCGATCTTGCCATCATTTGTCCAGGCAAAGTCTATAGACGCGATGATGATGACCCAACGCATAGTCATCAATTTATGCAAATTGAAGGACTTTATGTGTCAGAGGATGTTAATTTTTCTCATTTAAAAGGGATTTTACTCGATATGGCAAAACATATTTTCGGTCCAGATCGTAAAATTAGATTAAGACCTTCTTATTTCCCTTTTACTGAACCTTCTGTTGAAGTGGATGTATCCTTTGTGAAAGCAGATGGTACACCTATTTGGATTGAAGTATTAGGGGCGGGTATGGTCCATCCCAATGTATTAACGATGGCAAATTATGATGCTTCAGTGAAGCGTGGATTTGCTTTTGGTATTGGCGTTGAGCGTATCGCGATTTTAAAATATTTTATTGATGATATTCGACAGTTTTATATCAATGATAAACGGTTTTTAGATCAATTCAAGGGGGTTATTTAATCATGGTTATTACTCAAAAAGCACTTGAGAAATTTATAAAAACACCTCAACATCTCGAAGCACTTACCAATAAAAAAATCACTGAAATTGAATCCTTTAAATTAAGAGAAGATGATCCTTTTGTTGTGATTGGAAAAGTGTTAACACGCGAAAATCATCCGAATTCTGATCATTTAAATCTGACAACTGTTGATGTTGGGAATGGTGAGATTTTACATATTGTATGCGGTGCTAAAAATGTTGATGCGAATCAAACGGTCATCGTTGCAAAAGTAGGTGCAATGTTACCTGGCAATTTTGAAATTAAAGAAGCTGTCATTCGAGGTGAAAAATCATCAGGGATGATTTGTTCATTAAAAGAATTAGGGTTCTCTGATAAAGTGATACCTGATGATTTTAAAGATGGGATTTATTATTTTAGTGAATCTTTTGAACCTGGCGTTTCAGGCTATGATGCACTTGGTCAAACAGGGTTTAAAATGGAATTAAGTTTAACACCTAACCGTGGCGACTTACTTTCGATTTTAGGATACGCCTATGATCTTTCTGCAATGCTTAATATGAAAATTCAATTACCAACATTTGACTTTCAACCACTAAAAAAAGATCATCAAATCAAAGTTTCTATTCAAAGTGATGCATGCTATCGATACTTTGGAAGAGTTTTTGAAAATGTTTCTATTAAAGAGTCACCGTGGTGGTTAAAGTCATTACTCATTGATAATGATATTCGTCCAATTAATAATGTTGTTGATATTACTAATTACGCATTATTACTTGTTGGCACACCACTTCATACGTTTGATTTAAAAAAATTAAACCATCAAGAGATTGTCATTAGACAAGCAAACGAACATGAGAAAGTCGTGACACTTGATGGCAAAGAAAGAACACTCATACGTTCAGATTTGGTCATTGCAAACGGTCAAGAAGCAGTTGCACTTGCTGGTGTAATGGGACTTGAAAACACCATGGTTTCAGAGCATACGACATCTATCTTTTTAGAAGCCGCATTATTTGATCCAAATTCAATTAATCAAACCTCAAAAAGATTGGATTTAAAAAGTGACTCCTCACTTCGTTTTGAGCGTGGTGTTGGTTTTGATCGTGTTGAATTAGGTCTAAACATCGCCACACAATTACTCATTGAACTTGCTGGCGCGACACTCGTTGGAAAGACGGCTTATGATGAAAGAAAAATCAATCGTCCAGAAATCAATATTTCATTTCAAACGATCAATGAGGCTTTAGGATTACATTTATCCAATGATGAAATTATCAATTATCTATTAAGACTAAGGTTTGATTTCACCATGCATGAAGATCATCTTGTATGTATCCCACCTGATGATCGTTATGATATTCACATAGAAGCTGATATTGTTGAAGAAGTCGGTCGTATTTACGGTCTGGATCTTATTCCTTCAACACCTCTAAAAACATCTTTAGAGGGAAAACTAAGTTTTTCTCAACAAAAAACAAGACAACTTGAATCGTTATTAACTTCTCTTGGACTCCAACAAGTTATCACCTATTCACTAAGAAAAAAAGAAGAATATGAAACCTTTCATCAAATGGGTGAAAAAGTAGAACTTTTATATCCTTTAAGTGAAGATAGAAAACTATTACGACAATCGTTATATGGAGGGTTACTAGATACACTTTCCTATAATCAAAACCGTCAATTAGAACTTAATCAAATTTTTGAAATCGGTCACGTGTTTAGTCAAAACCAAGAAAAAAATGTTTTAGGAATCATGTTAAAAGAAACTTGGATTGAAAATAAAATCCAAAAACAACACCTTCAAGCCTCTTTTTATACACTTAAAGCAATCCTAAAACAAGTACTTGACGTATTAGGTCATGATATTGAAATTGTTGAAAGAGAAAATGATACAAATTATCACCCTTATCAGTCGGCAACCATACTGGTATCAGGTCAAGAAGTCGGACATTTTGGAAAGTTACATCCAGTACTTACAAAATCATATGATTTAAAAGATGTCTATGCGTCTTATTTAGATTTAGATCAACTCTTAAACAAGCAAGAAACAAAAACATATCAATCGATTTCTAAGTATCCTTCAGTGGAAAGGGATCTTGCTTTTTTAATGCCGAAAGACATGAGTGTTAAAAATGTGATAGAATTAATGCAACAAACATTAAAAAAATATTTAGTAGATGTGTATGTATTTGATGTGTATCAAGGGGAACATGTATCACCCGAACACAAGTCTGTAGCTTTTAGAATGATTTTAAATGATGAAGAGGGCACTCTTACCAACGAAGATGTTGATAAGCTTATTAAAAAAGTGATTCATCGTTGTCAATTTGAACTTAAATTAGAGATAAGATAGGAAATCTATGTTAATATACGATCTTAGTTATGAACAATTAGTATCTTGGGTAAAAGAACAAGGTGAAAAGCAATATCGCGCAAGACAAATATGGCACTTTTTATATCAAATGAAAGTCGCAACATTTGAAGAGATGCACAATTTACCTCAAACCCTTGTAGATGCTTTGAATGAAACATATAAACTAAATGCACTTGAGTTTGTTTTAAAATCAGTCAGTAATGATGGCACCATTAAACAACTGTATTCAGTGTATGATGGTCATTTAATTGAAGCTGTTCTTATGAAACATCATTACGGTAATTCAATTTGTGTGACCACACAAGTTGGATGTAATATCGGGTGCTCTTTTTGTGCAAGTGGACAATTGCAGAAAAAACGTGATTTAACTGCAGGTGAAATCATTGCTCAAATTATAGAAACAGAACGCCAGCTAGAAGAAAAAATACAATACATTGTTGTTATGGGGATTGGGGAACCTTTTGATAATTATAAGAACTTAACAACATTTTTAAAAACCGTCAATGATCCAAAAGGATTATCGATTGGAGCGCGCCATATTACCGTGTCAACATCAGGAATTGTACCTAAAATTAAAGCATTTGCTGAACTTGGTATTCAAGTCAATTTAGCAGTGAGTTTACATGCGCCTAACGATGACATTCGTACATCCCTCATGAAAATTAATAAAACATACAATGTTGATCGTGTGTTAGAAGCAGTAAGAGAATATTTAAAGATCACCAAACGTCGTGTGACCTTTGAATATATTATGATTCAAGAACTTAACGATTCAGTTGAAGTTGCAAAAGAACTCGCTGAAAAAATTAAAGGCATGAATGCTTATGTTAACTTAATTCCTTATAATGAGGTCATTGAAGCACCTTATAAACGTTCTGATAGAGCACGTATGGAAGCTTTTTATGACGTCTTAAAAAAATATAAAATACAAGTCACACTTAGAAAAGAGCAAGGACATGATATTAATGCTGCATGTGGACAACTTCGTTCTCAACATGCGCAAAAAGAGATGCTATGACAGGCCAAATCATCAAACAAATTTCAAACCAGTACACCATTTTTACTGAAGATCAAAAACGAATTGATGCCATTGCAAGAGGCAAATTAAGACATATGGAAGTGGATGGCAAGTCAAGTTTTTATCAAAGCATCTCATCAAAAACAAAGAAAGAAACACAACATCAGCAATTATCACCTAAAGTTGGTGATATTGTAACGTACTCTTTTGTTTCAGATCATTACCTTATAGAAGAAATTCATCCAAGAAAAACCGATTTATACCGACCAGACATCGCTAATGTTGACCAGTTATTTCTTGTTTTTTCTGCCATAGAGCCAGAATTCAGCTACGTTTTATTAGATAAGTTTTTGACTGTTCTACATACGTATGATTTAGAGATTCAAATCGTCTTAACAAAAACCGATCTCATTGATCAAAAAATGAAAGATGTCTTTAAAAAGCAACTGGATTATTATCAAAATATTGGCTATCCATATTTAACACTTAACGCAAAAACGCTAGAAGATAAAAACAAATTGCTTACATTATTAAAAGACCATGTTTCAGTTATCTCTGGCCAAACAGGTGTTGGTAAATCAACACTACTCAATGGACTCATTCCTAATTTAAATTTAGCAACTCAAGAAATTTCTAAAGCACTCGGTCGCGGGAAACATACCACAAGACATACGGAATTATATCCACTCAATGGTGGATTAATTGCAGATACTCCAGGATTTTCTAAATTATCCTTTGAGCAACTACCATTAGAAACATT
>JAQCDH010000025.1 GCA_027620815.1 Bacillota bacterium
TAAAAGCACTACATTCCTCTACTCAAGAACAAATTAGAAATCAACATCTTAAAAAAACAATTTATTTTTCAATGGAATTTTTAATGGGTCGTATGATTACCAATAATTTATACAGCTTAGGCATTTATGAAGATGTTAAAGCGTTATTTGAGGAACATCATTTCGATATTAATGAAGTTGAAAATTTTGAGACAGATGCAGGACTTGGAAATGGTGGACTCGGAAGACTCGCAGCATGCTTTTTAGACTCAGCAGCAGCGCTTAAACTACCATTATATGGAAACAGTATTCGTTATACTAAGGGTTTTTTTATACAAACAATAGAAAATCATAAACAACACGAATATCCAGATCCATGGTTAGATAAGCCATATCTTTGGGAAGAAAGAAAAGAAGATGAAGCCATTGACATTCCTTATTATGGATATGTAGAGCACACTCAACTAAAAAATCCGATGTGGGTTAAAGCGGTTCCTTACGATATGTATATTGCAGGAGATCAAAATGGTGTCGCAACAAGACTTCGTTTATGGTCAACAGAACCTAGTGATAAACAAAAACATCAAGATAAAGACTATTTAAACATGGTCAAAACGATATCTGAAGCACTTTATCCAGATGATTCAAAAGATGAAGGAAAAACACTACGTCTTCAACAACAATATTTATTTAGTGCAGCAGGTGTTCAAAATGCCATTAGAGAACATAAATCGTTTGGTTTAGATTTAAAATCGTTACCTGAACACTATACATTTCAACTTAACGATACCCACCCAGCTGTTGTGATTCCTGAAATGATGCGTATATTAATGGATGAAGAAGGATTTGGTTATGATGAAGCATGGGATATCACAACAAGAACTTGTGCATATACCAATCACACCATACTATCTGAGGCTTTAGAAAAATGGAATAAAGTTATTTACCGAAACTTATTACCTCGTATTTATGAGATCATTCAAGAAATGAATCGTCGTTTTAATATGCTTGTTAAAGAAGATGGTCGATTTAATGAAAATGAAGAGTATTTATTACAATTGATTGGAAGTAATCATGTTCGAATGGCAAATATTGCAATTTACGGAGCATTTAGTGTCAATGGTGTTGCAGCCCTACATACAAATATTTTAAAAGAAACGGAACTTCATCGTTTTTACATGTTATTTCCTAACAAATTTAATAATAAAACCAATGGTGTTACGCATCGTCGTTGGCTTATACAAGTCAATCAAGAACTTATCCATTTAATTGAAAGTAAAATTGGTAGTGATTTTAAAAAAGATTTGACACATTTAAAAGAGCTTGAACAATTTAAAGATGATGTTGATTTTCTAAAAGGAATCAAAGACGTCAAGCTTAAAAAACAACAACAACTTATTCAATACATTAAAGACAAAGAAGGCGTCACACTTATTGAAGGTGCGATTTTTGACATTCAAATTAAACGTCTTCATGAATATAAACGCCAACTGATGAATATTTTACATATTATTCACGTGTACTTAGAACTTAAATCAAATCCTTCATTTAAAGAAAATTATGTCGCACATAACTTTATTTTTGGTGCAAAAGCAGCGCCATCTTATGCAATGGCAAAAGAAATCATTGAACTTATTAGTCGAGTTTCAAGTGTGATTAACAATGATGATGAGGTTAATCATTTATTAAAAGTCGTTTTTGTTACCAATTATAACGTGACGTATGCAGAAAATCTTATTCCAGCTGCTGATATTTCAGAACAAATATCTACTGCAACAAAAGAAGCAAGTGGAACAGGAAATATGAAATTTATGATGAATGGTGCCATTACCTTAGGAACCTTAGATGGTGCAAATGTTGAAATTGTTGAAGAAGCTGGAGAAGATAACGCAATTATCCTTGGTCTTAATGCTGAAGAAGTGACAAATATTTATAAAAATAACCATTATCAACCCAAAGCAATTTATGATCAAGATGAGCGGTTAAAACGTATTTTTGACTTTATAAGAACACTAACAAATAACCCACAACACTTTGATTTTATTTTAAACAACTTATTAAATAATGATTACTTTTTAGTACTTAAAGATTTCAATGCCTATGTTTTAGCACATGAAACTGCAAATGAATGGTTTAAAGACCCACTTTCATGGGCGAAGAAAACATTAATCAATATTGCAAATTCATCTTTCTTTTCTTCTGATCGTACGATTGAACAATATAACACAGATCTTTGGCATTTAAAAGAAATTTAAACGTTGGAGGCCGTCATGGCAAAAAACACAAATCTCGAATTAAGAAATCAAGTCATTTATCAAGTTTATCCAAGACAATATTCTAAAGAAGGCACATTTGAAGCATTACGTAACGATTTAGACCGAATTGTTAAATTGGGAGTTTCTGTTTTGTATTTACTACCCATCCATCCAATCGGGCACGTTGAACGTAAAGGAATCGATGGATGCCCGTATTCAATTTCTGATTATTATGGCATTGCTGAAGAATTAGGAACGATGGAAGATTTTGATAGACTTGTTTCTGATGCACACCAAAAAGGTTTGAAAGTGATGTTAGATATTGTTTTTAACCATACATCTAGAGATTCAAAACTCACAAAAGAACATCCTGAATGGTTTTATAAAAATCAAGATGGTGGGTTTGCAAATCGAATTGTTGAGTGGTTAGATGTCACAGATTTAACCTATCAAGATCCAAAACAATGGTCTTATTTAATTGAGAATCTCATTTTTTGGGCAAACAAAGTCGATGGCTTTCGTTGTGATGTTGCCCCGATGGTTCCTCTTGCATTTTGGGAAGAGGCGAGAAAAGAAGTCGAAAAAGTATCACCAAATCATATTTGGTTAACTGAAACTGTGCATCCACAATTTATCCAATATATACGTTCACTGGGACATCAAGCTCATAGTGATGGTGAGATGTATCAAGTATTTGATATCGGTTATGATTATGATATCGATGATGAATATGAAGGCTATTTAAAAGGTAATGTTTCATTAAAATCCTATATTGAGGCAGTTGAGAAACAAGACTTTATGTATCCAAATAACTACATTAAATTACGTGCTTTTGAAAATCATGATAAGTCAAGATTAAGATCAAAAGTTCAAGATGATCATATGTTTAAAAATATGCTTGCGATGAGTTTCTTTTTCAAAGGAACACCGATGCTTTATAACGGTGTTGAGGTTATGTCAACTAAGCATTTAACGCTCTTTGATAAAGATCCAATTGATTGGCAAGAACACGATGATATCACGCCTTTTTTAAAAACATTGATTCAGCTCAAAAAACATCCATTAAATAAAGATGGACATTTTAAAGTTCATTTTAAAGAAGGTGGCGCTGTTTTATCTTATGAAAAAGATGGACTAAAAATGGTAGGACTATTTAATATTGAAGGTGTCATACTTCAAAACATCCCTTTAGAAAAAGGCACGTATCTAAATGAAATGACTCAAGAAAATATTGAACTCAATGGCACCTATACAGGAAATGATCCAGTTTGGATCATCACTTCATGTTAGCTTTTATTGACGATCATAATTATATACGTATAGAATTTGATGGATACATCCACGATGTATCCCTTTTAAACATGCCATGCAAATTTGATAAAAAGGTAGGAAACAATCAATACTTCATTTCAGAGGAGTCAATTCCTCTTCAACAAGCAGATCGCATGATGATTAATGGACAGTCGGTACCTCTTCAAATTGGATTGGTCACCTTAATGGATCACTTTAATAAAACCTATCAATATGACGGTCCGCTTGGTGCAATTTATCATCCAGAATATACCGATTTTTATGTATATAGTCCAGTTGCAAAAGAAATTAAACTCAACATAAAAGGTCAATTATTTCCTATGACTGGTGATGGCATGATGTATCATGTTCGTATTGAAGGTGATCTTGCTTTTGAACCTTATTTTTTTGATGTAAGGCTTGTGGATACATTTAAAAAAGTTCAAGATCCGTATTTAAAGATGACCGATACCACTGATGGTGTTGTCATTCCACACTACTATCAAACAAAAAAAGCACATATTAAACAAGATAAAAAAGATGCCATCATTTATGAAGCTCATGTACGTGATGTCACGCAAAATCTAAATATTAACAATAAAGGTCTTTTTCTAGGGTTACTTGAAAAAGATGAAACAAAAGGATTTTCATTTATAAATTATGCACACAGTTTAGGTGTAACCCATATTCAGTTACTTCCTATTTTTGATTTTGAAGGTGTTGATCCCATTTATAAATCTAGATTTTATAATTGGGGCTACAATCCAAAACATTACTTTGGCTTGCAGCCATGGTTTTCATCTCAACCTACGCAACCTAAAGAAACTCTGTTGGAAGCCATTCAAATGATTGATGCCATTCATGAAAAAGGACTTGGTGTCATTATGGATGTCGTCTATAATCACGTTTTTGACATGGAAACATACCCATATGATGATCTTGTTCCCGGATATTTCTATCGACATGATGATCAATATCAAAGAAGTAATGGTTCATATTGTGGAAATGAAGTCGAATCAAGACGATACATGGTAAGAAGACTCATTTTAGATAGTCTTATTCATTTTATTGAAACATATGATATTGATGGCTTTCGATTTGATCTCATGGGACTTCATGATGTAGAAACAATGAACCTCATTTATTTAAAACTTTCATCAATCAAGCCTGAAATTTTCATCTACGGCGAAGGATGGCATATGGGTGAAGTCCTAGAGGATCATGAAAAAGCATCTCAAAAAAACCATCAACTCATGCCACATATCGCACATTTTAACGATACATTTAGAAATCAAGTCAAAGGTGAATTACATGGAAAAGAACTTGGTTATGGGACAGGCGGAGAAGTTGATTTAGAGGATTTAATTTTACTTTTAAAAGGATCGCCACACGTCTTTAAAGATGCCTCTTATAGTATCAATTATGTTGAATGCCATGACAACATGACACTTTATGATAAATTATTAAAAGATGGTCATGAGCCATCACTAGATAAGTCATATCAAAATTTTACCAATGCGCTTGTCATGATCAGTGAAGGCATCACTTTTTTTCATGCGGGTCAAGAAATGTATCGTTCAAAACAAGGTATTGAAAATTCATATCAATCTTCAGATGAAATTAATCAATTAATTTATGATATCGGTACTCATACAGAAACGTTTCAAAAACTTACTGCATTTAAAAAACAAACTGTTAACATGTCACGCACCTATAACATCAAAGATCAACATATCGTAATCGACATCAAAGATGATCATACCTCATATGAGGTCATTATTAAAACCACTTTGACCCCCTATACAATTTCAACATCTTCATGTATACTAATGATATCAACTGCACCTGTAAAACAAGGTAATCAACAAGTAGAATTAAATACAATAGGTGTCTATATATTTAAAAAAAGGTAAGGTAAACATATGATCCATGATACGATGATGGCGACATTTTTTGAAGGGAATCATCATCAACTTCATCAATTATTTGGTGCACATATCATCGGTGAAGAAACAGTATTTACAGTCTATGCACCGAATGCAAAACAAGTTAAATTGATTGCAAGTTTTAATCACTTTATGGGTGATCAACATATCATGCATCAAATTCATTTTCAAGGTGTTTATCAAATTAAAGTCCAAGGTCATCATCAAGATGCGATTTATAAATATGAGATTTTAACATATGCAGGGACAGTTTTACATAAAGCTGACCCTTTTGCTTTTTATGCTGAAAAACCACCTCATACAGCTTCTAAAGTATTTCAATTAGAAGGGTATCAGTGGCAAGATCAACAGTATTTTAATCAAAAAAAGCAATCTTATGATCAACCGATGTTTGTCTATGAAGTTCATTTAGGATCATGGCGTAAAGAAGACGGTAAGTATTTAACTTACCAACGACTTGTAGAAACTTTGATTCCTTATGTGAAAGATCAAGGCTTTACACATATTGAATTAATGCCGGTGTACGAACATCCTTTTGATGGTTCATGGGGATATCAAGGGACAGGCTACTTTGCAGCAACCTCTCGCTTTGGAAATCCTCATGAATTGATGTATTTTATTGATCAATGTCACCAACAAGGACTTGGTGTCATCATGGATTGGGTCTTAGGTCACATTTGCAAAGATGCCCATGGTTTATCTTTTTTTGATGGCACGCCACTTTATGAATTTGACGATCAGCTACGAAGAGAAAACACGACTTGGGGAACAGACAACTTAGATTTTTATAAAGGAATTACAAAAAGCTTTATGAAATCCGCATTATCTTTTTGGGTCGATTATTACCATGTTGATGGGTTTCGTATTGATGCTGTTTCTAATTTATTATTTTATTTAGGGAATCCTAATATTGGCACGAATGAAGGTGCCATTCAATTTCTAAAAGAAGCGTCTTCGATGCTTTATCAAAAAGATGATCGCATTTTATTTATGGCAGAAGATTCAACGGACTTTCCAAAAGTTACGCATCCTCTTAAAGATGGTGGATTAGGGTTTAATTATAAGTGGAACATGGGATTTATGAATGATGTTTTAAGATATTTTAAAGAAGATCCTATCCATCGTAAGTATCATCATCATAAAATTACATTTGGATTGATGTATGCCTTTAATGAATCGTTTATTCTTCCTTTTTCACATGATGAAGTGGTTCATATGAAAGGATCATTAATTAATAAAATGCCCGGAGATTACTTTCAAAAGTTTGCAAATTGGCGTCTTTTACTCGGACTACTCACAACCCATCCAGGAAAAAAACTTTTATTTATGGGTGGTGAATTTGCACAGTTCAGTGAATGGGCATACGAGGGTCAATTAGATTGGCATTTATTTGACTATGAAGCCCATCAAAAAGGCAATCAATTTTTTAAAGATTTACTTCAAGTTTATAAACATCATGATGCATTTTATCAAAGAGATTTATTTTCTGATACCTTCGAATGGCTTGTTGTGGATGATCAAGACCAAAGTGTTTTTGCATTCATGAGACATTCAGAAAACAACCACATGCTTGTTGTTTTAAATATGACACCAAATGTTCACCATGGATATCAAATTGGTGTGCCACTGAGTGGCGTTTACGAAGAAGTATTAAATAGTGACCATGAGCGTTATTTTGGATCGAATATCTATAATGGTTTACCTATTCATAGTCATCAAGAATCAAGACAAGGGAAATCGTACCATATTTCTGTTACAATAGGACCATTATCCATGGCAATCTTTCAATATAAAGGAGAATCACATGACATTTAGTGATATTTTAAAGCATCATGACTTACCATTACCATTTCATGAAAATATGATTGCATCTCTCATGAAACCACTTCAATCGTATTTAGATTCAATTGATGATCAAAAACTATAAAAAAAGCGCAATGCGCTTTTTTTTATGCAGTATCACGTTCAACTAAATAAACATCAATAATATCATGAAAAGTGTCAAGTTCTATACCGTGAATCAATTTATTTAACAAATTGAAAGATTGTTTTCCCATAAAATTAATCGATTGATGGATGGTTGTAATACTTGGGGACATCCAACGAGCATGTGGAGTATTATCATAGCCAATGACTGCAATATCGTTTGGAATATGTAACCCTTTTTCTTTAAGCATATTCACAACAACAAATGCAAGTGTATCTGAAAAACAGAAGATGGCATCTACATTCGGTTTAGACTGAATGATTTCACCAATCATAAAAACATCTGGATTAATTAAATCCATGTCATAAATTTCAGCATGTAATCCATGAGCATCTAATTCTGTAATAAATCCGGTCGTTCTTTCATGGGTTGTCAGTAAAAAAGAAGGGCCTCTAAAAACCAAAATATTCTTGCACCCTCTGTCGATGAGTTTTTTTGCAGCAAGCTGACCACCTTTAATATTATTTGAAGTAATGGATGGAATGGTTTCATCTAAAATATGATCGACTGTAATGACAGGGATGTTAAGCTCTAGAAGTTTTTCAGTATTAGAAAAATTAGAAGCAATGATTAACCCTTCAATGTTGTATTGTTCGAAAAATTGTAAATATTCAAGTTCTCTTTTAGGGTCATCTTGCGTATGACAAAACATGATTTTGTAGCCATAAATGGAAGCCTGAATTTCAATCCCCTCAAGGAGTTCACCATAAAAAGCATGTCCAATATGAGGGACAATCACACCAACAATTTTAGAACTACGATTGGTCAGTGAACGTGCGAGTTGATTTGGAATAAACCCCATCTCTTCGATGATTTTTTCAACGAGTTCTTTGGTATGTTCATGAACGTACCCTTTTTTATTGATAACACGAGAAACAGTGGATACAGAGACGGTTGCTTTTTTAGCAACATCACGAATGGTTGGTTTCATGTTTAACTCCTAATATAAAACCATATGGTTGTTTTAAATCCCCTGATTGAATCAATATCTCAAGATCATTGACGTTAAGACTATTTTCTAAGACTTGATCGTGATAGTTCATATATAAAAGAAGGGATTGATTGAGCATATGTTTTTTTATGATGATCATGTCATGCGATGTATCAATTGTTACATCGGGTACTGACATTAAAGGTAGTGTCTTTTTAAGATGGATTAATGTTTTCATAAAAGAAAACATCTCGTGATCTTGTTTTTTTGGATCCCAAATCATCGGACGGCGATTATCAGGATCATGAAAACCGGTCATCCCAACTTCATCACCATAATAAATATTGGGTGAACCAGCTTGTATAAACATAAGCAAATATGCAATTTTCATACGTCTAGGATCATCATTTAAACGTTTTTTAATACGAATGGTATCATGCGAACAAACAAGATTAAACATCGCATTAATGACATGTTTTGGCGTACGTGCTAAATACCGGTTCATATCATATTTGAAGGTATGAATATCGGTTTGATGTTCTAGGAATTTCCATAAAGGGACACTTAAGTCATAATTCATTACTGCATCCATTTGATCCCCTAATAACCAAGGAAGCGAACTATCCCAGTTTTCACCTAAAATAAAGACATCTTTTTTTAATGCTCTAGATGACGCCCGTATTTTTCTTAAAAAATCATGACTGACTTCATTAGAAACATCTAATCGCCATCCATCAATATCATAATGTTTGATCCAGTATGTCACAACATCTAATAAATAATCTTCAACAAGTGGATGGGATGTATTCCATTTAGGCATCATGTGTGTAAAACCAAAGGTTTCATACCTGTTTTTACGATTTTGATAACGTTTCGGTTTGCCTTGTTCATTCAGTTCAAAATCAACGACAGGGAATTTATGAATGAAAAAACAATCTTTATATTTAGAGTGGGTTCCATTTTTTACAACATCTTGAAACATTGGATGTAAAAACCCACAATGATTAAAAACGCCATCTAACATTATTTTAATCCCGTGTTGATGACATGTTTCTACAAGTAACTTAAAATCGTCATTGGTGCCAAATTGAGGATCAATAAGATGATAATCAATCGTATCGTATTTGTGCATCGAAGACGCGTAAAAAATAGGGGTGAAATAAATGCCTTGAACGCCAAGTTCTTTTAAGTAAGGAATT
>JAQCDH010000026.1 GCA_027620815.1 Bacillota bacterium
TATAAATATAATAAAAGGACGTGAACGTATGTTATTTTCAATTGAAAGAGAAAGTTTACTAAATCATTTAAATATCATTCAAAAAGGATTGCCTTTAAAAACACCAATGCCTATTTTATACGCAATTAAATTTGAAGCACTTCAAGATCATATGATACTAACAACGTCTAATTCAGATGTGGCGATTCAAGTGGTTGTTGATGATCCATCATTAGAAATTAAAACACCAGGTAAAACCGCAATCCCAGGTCGTTATTTAATCGACATTGTTAGAAAAGTAGTATCTAAAAATATTGAGTTTGCATTGATAGAACAAAACATTATGGTGATCCGAGCAGATAAATCAGAATTTAAACTACGTCTTATGGATGTGGAAGACTACCCAGATATCGATTTCATGGATTTAAACGATCCATTAACATTTGATCCCAAAGCACTATCAAACGTCATTAAAGAAACAAATTTTGCAACCTCGCAAAATGAAAAACGTCCCGTATTAACCGGTGTTGATTTTAAATTTTTAGAGAAAAAATTATTTTGCGTTGCAACAGATTCATATAGACTTGCTCAAAAAGAAATGGCGTTTGATTTAGAAAGAGATCCTTTTGATTTAGTCATTCCAAATAAAAGCTTAGATGAACTTCAAAAAATATTAGAAACCATCAACTCACCAGTAGAACTTTATATTAACCCTAATAAAGTATTATTTAAATTTGACAACATTTTATTTCAAACAAGACTTCTAGAAGGATCTTATCCTGATACAATGAGAATTATTCCAAAATCTTTCGTTGTAGAAATCCCATTTCATAAAGAACAACTCCTCGCTGCAATTGATCGTGTTTCACTACTTTCTCCTAAAGAAAGAGAAACCAACGTCAATATCGTCAAGTTGGCGCTTAAAGAAAACCAAGTGGTTGAAATTAGCTCAACAAATGCTGAAATTGGAGACGCTTCAGAAGAAATTATCCCATCTGGAGATGTAAAAGGTCCTCAAATCAAACTCGCGTTTTCTTCAAAATACTTAAAAGAAGCACTTAAAACATTTCACTCTGAAGAAGTTACAATCTCATTCTCAGGAGAAATCAAACCATTCATTATTACCGGTAAAGAAGATCCAACGTTATTGCATTTAATTTTACCTGTCCGATTAGACTAAAAAACTTAACACACAACAAAAAAGCCGAAATTATATCAAATACGGCTTTTTTTATTATTTTGATGATGACCCCTACTTATACTTAAAAAACGAAAAATGAACCATTTTTAAAAGTTTTATGGTATAATTTCACTATGAAACAATATGAAACCCTCATACTAAAAAAAGAATTTATTACACTTGGACAACTCGTGAAAGCGTGTGGCTTTATTGCTTCAGGTGGGGATGCAAAATCGTATTTGGCGGAGCACCCAGCAAAAGTAAATGACATCCTTAAATCAACGAGAAAAACCAAAGTAGTTGATGGTGATGTTGTTGAGATAGAAAATAGCATTTATAAAGTTATCCATGATTAAAACGTTAATCTTAATGAACACAAGATGTTTCCACCAAAAAAAGCTTATTTTTGAACATCCTCAAACCTACATGTTTGGTGATAATGGTGTTGGAAAAACAACCATTTTAGAAGCCATTCACATGATTGCAACAACTAAATCACACCGAACCAACCAAGATAAAGAAATTATCCAAGAAGGAAAACCATTTTCTAAAATTACACTAGAAACAAACCAAAACACATTTGAGATGGTCATTACAGATAAAGGAAAAAGAGTTTGGTTCAATGGTGTTGAAAAAAGAAAACTATCACAGTTTATTGGTCACTTAAACATCGTTTTGTTCGCTCCTGAAGACATTGAACTCATTAAAGGATCACCAACCTATCGCAGACAATTTTTAGATATTGCGATGACTCAAATAGATCCAAGCTATCTAGATATTCTTACAAAACACAAAAAAATACTAAAACAAAGAAACGCACTATTAAAAAAAATTGATGTCACAGGGGATTTCACATTTCTTGATATCTTATCGGAGCAACTTTTAATAGAAGCAAAAACAATGATTGAAAAAAGAGCACAACTCATAAACATTCTTAATGACGTAATTCAACCGATTACAAAACAGTTTCAGCTTCCGCTTGTAAAAATAGAATATAACGACGATGTCAATTTAGAACAATTAAAACTTCATTTATTAACAAAGCAAAAAGTTGATATCATCCAACAAGCCACATCAAGAGGGCCACACAAAGACGACTTTACAGTTTATTATGAACAAAAAAACGCAAGTCAATATGCCTCTCAAGGACAACAAAGACTACTTGCATTATCACTTAAGATTGCACTCTTCCAGCACTTAAAAAAAGAAAGCAATAAAGAATTAATCCTACTTTTAGACGATGTTTTAAGTGAATTAGACGAAACCCATCAACAACAACTTTTAACATACGAATTTCAAAACTACCCACTCATCATGAATAGCACCCACGATCACGTGAAACACAACATGCACATCATGCATCTTAAAAAGGAGTCATAAACCATGGCACAAAATAATTATAATGCTTCCAACATACAAATCTTAGAAGGTCTAGAAGCGGTTCGAAAAAGACCTGGGATGTATATTGGTTCTACCGGAATCAAAGGATTACACCACCTCGTTTGGGAAATCGTTGATAACTCAATTGACGAAGCACTTGCGGGCTACGCAACCCATATCGAACTTACGATTTTAAAAGATAACCTTATTAAAGTTGTTGATGATGGAAGAGGGATCCCTGTAGATAATCACCCTAAAACAGGAAGACCGGCTGTTGAAACCATTCTAACCACACTTCATGCGGGTGGTAAATTTGATGGCGCATCTTATAAAGTATCTGGTGGACTCCACGGCGTGGGTGCATCTGTAGTGAACGCCTTGTCGTCATTTTTTGATGTAGAAATTCATAGAGACGGTAAAAAATACCGCCAAACCTATGCGTATGGTACACCAATAACAGAACTTATCGAAGAAGGAAACAGTGATTCACACGGATCAACAGTTACCTTTTTAGCAGACAAAGACGTTTTTACAGAATCCCAAACGTATGATTTTGAAACACTTCGTGTACGTGTTCAACAACTTGCTTTTCTTAACAAAGGCATTAAACTTACAATTACTGATGAAAGAGCAGCAACACCAGTCGAATTTGTATATCAATACGAAGGTGGGCTTGTTGAATACGTAAACTTTTTAGTAGGAAACAGAACAAAGCTCACTAAAGAAGTGATGTACGTTGAAAAAGAAGCGGATGGTGTTACGTATGAAATGGCACTTCAATATTTTGACTCCTATTCAACGAACTTATTTAGTTTTGCCAATAACATTCCAACTCACGAAGGTGGGATGCACGAAGACGGATTTAAACTTGCATTAACACGTATTATCAATAGTTACGGAAAAGCCAACAATATCTTTAAAAAAGACGACTCTCTTATTGGTGAAGACGTAAGAGAAGGATTAACAGCAATTATTTCAATCAAACATCCAGATCCACAATTTGAAGGTCAAACAAAAACAAAACTTGGAAACCCAGAAGTTCGCCAAATGACCTCACAACTTGCGGGAGAATTTTTAGAAAGATATTTTGCTGAAAACCCACAAGACGCAAAAGTAATTGTGGAAAAAAGCCTTAATGCGATGTATGCACGTATTGCAGCACGTAAAGCAAGAGACGCGACGAGAAGAAAATCACCACTAGATGCATTAGGATTTGCTTCTAAACTTGCCGATTGCCGTGCAAAAGATCCAGCCGTATCTGAACTATATATTGTAGAGGGCGACTCTGCGGGCGGTTCAGCAAAACAAGGTAGAGAATCAGAATATCAAGCAATTTTACCACTAAGAGGTAAAGTATTAAATGTTGAAAAAGCAAGGCTTGATAAGATTTATGCAAACAAAGAAATATTATCTTTAATTCAAGCCTTAGGAACCGGAATTGGAGAAGAATTTAATCCTGAAAGTATTCGTTATCACAAAGTTGTGATCATGACCGACGCGGATATTGATGGTGCACATATTCGTACCCTCCTACTTACTTTCTTTTTTAGATACATGAGACCACTTATTGAAAAAGGTTATATATACATGGCGCAACCGCCTTTATATAAAGTTCAACAAGGAAAAAACATTCAGTATTTATACGATGACGAAGCACTTGAAAACACCCTTAAAGAAATGGGCGGAAGACCAAGTATACAAAGATATAAAGGTCTTGGAGAGATGAACCCAGATCAACTTTGGGAAACAACTATGGACCCAGACACAAGAACCCTACTTCAAATCACATTAAACGACGCGATGGATGCAGATCAAGTCTTTAGCATGCTGATGGGTGAAGAAGTTGAACCACGCAAAGAATTCATACAACAAAACGCAATTTATGCAAGCAACATCGACGTATAGAAAGGACATCAACCATGGATGAACTAAACAAAGCAAGAGATCATGTTAAAGAAATAAATATCTCAAGTGAGATGAAAACGTCTTTTCTAAACTATGCAATGAGTGTCATTGTTTCTCGTGCGCTACCCGATGTTAGAGATGGCCTTAAGCCTGTTCAAAGACGTATCTTATTCGCAATGAATGAACTTGGCATGACCGCAGATAAGGCACACAAAAAATCAGCACGTATCGTTGGTGAAGTTATTGGTAAATATCACCCTCACGGTGAATCATCGGTCTATGAAGCAATGGTACGTATGGCACAACCCTTTAGTTACCGGATGCCACTTGTTGATGGTCACGGAAACTTTGGATCTGTTGATGGAGACGGAGCCGCAGCAATGCGTTATACCGAAGCAAGACTATCAAAACTCGCAGGACAACTCGTACGTGACATCGAAAAGAAAACCGTTAATTATATAGACAATTATGATGGCAGCGAAAAAGAGCCTGCTGTTCTACCAGCTAGATATCCAAATATACTCGTAAACGGTTCTACAGGGATTGCAGTTGGTATGGCAACAAACATTCCACCACACAACCTTACTGAAGTTATTGATGGACTCCTTGCATATATGGCAAATAAAGAGATTACAACGCAAGAACTCATGGAATACGTCAAAGGCCCGGATTTCCCTACAGGAGGAGAAATTCTAGGAATCAGTGGGTTAATACAAGCATACGAAACAGGTCGCGGATCCATTGTAAACCGTGCAAGAACCGAAATTGTTGAAAATAAAAACAAATCATCGATTGTCGTCACAGCAATACCTTATCAAGTCAATAAAACGACACTTATAGAACGTATTGCACAACTTGCAAAAGATAAAGTTGTTGACGGTATTACCGATTTGCGCGATGAATCCAACCGTAATGGTATGCGCGTTGTGATTGAATTAAGACGCGATGTAAATGCGCACGTTATGCTAAATAATTTATACAAACACACTCAACTTCAACAATCCTTTAACTTTAATATGATTGCTTTGGATAAAGGCCAACCTAAAATGTTTTCGCTTAAAGATATGTATGAAAAATATCTTGAACATCAACTTGAAATCATTTTAAGAAGAACCGTATTCGAACTTGAAAAAGCAGAAGCAAGACAACACATTGTTGAAGGTTTAATTAAAGCACTCAATGATATTGATCGTGCAATACAAATTATCAAACAATCTAAAACCGCTGAAGATGCAAGAGAAGCTTTAATGTCTGAATATGATATTGATGATGTTCAAGCGCGCGCAATTTTAGATACGAGACTTCAACGATTAACCGGACTTGAAATTGAAAAACTGCAACAGGAACACGAAGAACTAAAAAATAAAATCGTTGACTATAAAGACATCATCGCTAAAGATGAAAGAAAAATAGAAATCATCGAAGAAGAACTTCAACAAATTAAAACGCAATTTCATGAACCGCGTTTAAGTGAAATCAACTTAAGCGATGATTTAACCATCGAAAACGAGGATTTAATTCCAGTTGAAGATGTCATGATCACAATTACCAACAATGGTTATATTAAACGCATGAGTTTAGATCAATATAAAGCTCAAAACCGCGGTGGTGTTGGTATGGCTGGTATTAAAGTTCACGAAGACGATTATGTTGAACACATTGATTTAACGTCAACTCACGATTTCCACTTATTTTTTACAAACACAGGACGTGTTTACAAAATAAAAGGATATCAAATTCCACAAGGTTCGAGACAATCAAAAGGGTTGCCGTTAGTGAATTTGCTTGCGCTTAATCCAGATGAAAGACTTGCGTCAATGACGTGTGTAAAAAACTTTGATGATGAACTAGCAGCATTAACATTCGTGACCAAAAAAGGTATTGTAAAACGTACCCAAGTGTCTGAATTTAAAAACATTCGTCAAAACGGGATCATTGCGGTGAATCTAAGAGAAGACGACGAACTTCTTAATGTTTCATTGACTGATGGAGCTAAAGATATTATATTAGGTGCATCAAACGGTAAAGCGATCCGTTTTAACGAAGTGGATGTATCATCTGTTGGACGTACAGCAATTGGTGTAAAAGGGATGAGTTTAAATAGCGGGGACCATATTGTTGGTGTCGCAATTGTAGACCCAAACAATGACGAAGAAAACATTTTAGTTATTACTGAGAATGGTTTTGGTAAGCGTACAAAAGTCGACCAATATCGTGTTCAAAATCGTGGCGGTAAAGGTGTAAAAACCCTTAACGTTACTGAAAAAAACGGACCGTTAAAAACCCTTACTGTGGTTAAAAATGATCAAGACATCATTGTCGTTTCTGACCGTGGTGTTGTGATGAGAACAGACGCATCTCAAATATCTACAACCCAACGTGCCACACAAGGTGTAAGAATTATTAAACTTAAAAATGATCAAAAAGTTTCTACGGTTGCAATTGTCCCACATCAAGAAATTGAAGAAGAAACACTTCAAACTCAAGAAGGTTTTGTTCAAGAGTCACTTGATGTTGAAACAACCCAAGTGTTACCAAACGTACATGAACTAGACGCTGATATCGAAGAAGATATCGAAGACGAAACAAACGATCAATTATTTGAAGACTAAGGAGTTCTTATGAAAGTACTAGTTGTAGGTGGCGCCGGTTATATTGGTAGCCACGCAGTTTTAGAACTTGTAAAAAAACAGCACGAAGTGATTGTTTTTGATAATTTAACTTCTGGATTTGAAGATATGGTCTCAGAACATGCAACTTTGATTATTGGAGATATTCGCGATAAAAGTGCTCTAGATGCTGTCTTTAAAAAACACAATGATATCGATGTTGTGATGCAGTTTGCAGCTAAGATCGTCGTTCCAGAAAGTGTAGAAAAACCCTTAGAATACTACTCAAATAATGTAGAGGGTGTTCGTGTGTTACTTGAATCTATGCAAGAAAACAACATCAAAAACATTGTTTTTTCTTCTACTGCAGCAGTTTACGGAGAAGCTTCTGGTGTGTGTTTTGAAGATGATCCAACACACCCAATTAACCCATATGGTGAAACAAAACTGGCAACAGAACGCATGATCAAGTGGGTTACACAAGCGCATGGAATGAAGTATTTAATTTTTAGATATTTTAATGTTGCCGGTGCAGATCAATCACTAAAGGTTGGTTTAAAAAAAGATCAACTTACCCATTTAATTCCAGTAGCGATACAAGCACTTATTGGTTTAAGAGAAAAACTTCTTATTTATGGTGATGACTATGATACTGAAGATGGTACATGTGTTCGTGACTACATTCATGTTTCAGACTTAGCTTACGCTCATGTTTTAGGTGCAACATACCTTAAAGATGGCGGTCAATCTACAACCATCAACTTAGGTTCTAATCAAGGATACTCAGTGTTAGATGTTGCTAAAACAGTTCAAAAATTAGGTAATATGACTTATGAGATCACAGAGAGAAGACCTGGTGATCCAGCCAAACTCATCGCATCTAATGAAAAAGCAAAAACACTGCTTCATTGGGAGCCGAAATATGGACTTGAAGATATCGTGAACTCAGATTTTGAATTTAGAAAAACATTAAAAAAATAAGAAGCGCAAAAGCGCCTCTTTTTTTATAAACATTTATATACAAACGAATTAAATAAAATAAATAAATAATGAAATCAAGCCTACAATAAAACAATAAATTGAAAAATAAATTAAATTTTTTACTTTTACATAGTGATAAAACCAACGTACTGCATAATAACTAAAAATAAAACTTAAGACAAAGGATATTCCATAACCCAATAAATTAATGGATTCATTGGCCTCTGACAAACGAATAAACCCTAAGACAGAAACAGGAACAGAAATCATAATGTAACTTAAGAAAGAAAACTTCATCGCGTCCTTAAGGGGTAATTTTTGACTTAATCCACCAACCAATGTAATTCCACTTCTAGAAATTCCCGGAACCACGGCAAACATCTGAAACAAACCGATGGCAATCGCATTTTGAAATCCAACATTTTTATTATATTCAAAATGACGACCCAAATAGATAATCAATAAAAGCGTACCGGTGATTAATAAAGCAATAGAGGTTGTAAATAAATCATTAGGTAATGCATTTTCAAAAAGTAAACCAGCAATTCCAACGGGAATAACTGCAATCCCAACTTTAATAACATACAAAAAATCATCTTTAAAGTTATGGTCATTCTTAATCACAAATCGATACGTTGAGTTTAATAAACCTGTGACATCTTTTCTAAAGAAAAACAAGATTGCTAAAAACGACCCTGTATTGGTTAACATTAAAAAAACAGTAAGATTATATAAGTTCATTCCTAAAAAATGGCTAAATAAAGTCAAATGACCACTACTGGATACAGGAAGAATTTCAGTTATTCCTTGGATGATTCCCAGTATCACATATTTTAACAATTCCCACATAAAATCCTCTTCTCGATACGATTATAACATATTAAAATCACATAATTGTGCTAAAATAGAGTTAATCATGACATTCCAATGAGAAAGGACTTTTTATGATAAAAAAAGCGGTCATCCCGGCAGCAGGTTATGGAACAAGATTTTTACCAATCACAAAAGCGATTCCAAAAGAAATGTTGCCGATTATTGATAGACCAACAATAGAATTCATTGTTAATGAAGCAAAAGAAAGCGGCATCGAAGATATTTTAATCATTGTAAGCAGCAATAAAAACGCAATCGTTGATTATTTTGACTATAATATTGAACTTGAAACCATACTCAAATCAAAAGGAAAAGAAGAGCTTTATCAAAAAGTTCACGGGATTGCTGAAGGCGTCAACATCTTTTTTGTGAGACAAAAAGAACAATTAGGTCTTGGACACGCCGTTTTACAAGCAGAAGCGTTTGT
>JAQCDH010000027.1 GCA_027620815.1 Bacillota bacterium
GAACAAATCATTCTTAATAAGAAACATCAATTGATTGAATTTTGGCTTAAAAAGTCATATCAATTTAAATTAAAGTCCTTAGATTTTAATTAATCTTTAAATTCAAAGGTTAAAGTATCAATATAAACTGTGGCGCCATCTTTCGCGCCTTTTTTTCTTAATAAATCATCAACGCCAAGTGCTTTAAGTTGTCTTGCGAAACGTTTCGCACTTTCATCTTGAGTTAAATCAGTACGTTGATAAAGTTTTGTAACTTGATCACCAACAACTTCAAATACTTGATCACCTATGATATTGACTTCTGTAGGCGCTTCTTCATCATCAAGTGTATAGGTAACATGTGCATCAACTAGAGTTGTTAATGGTGGTAATGTTGTAACTAAAGCAACGAGTTGTTGTACGAGCACATCGATGTTTTCTTTAGTAAATGTCGATATAAATAATACATCATCCCCAAAAATATGGTTAATTTTCTTACGGTCTTCTTCATCAAGTAGTTCTGATTTATTCACAACAAGTACTTCTTTACGATCAATTAAATTTGGATCATAAAGACGAAGTTCTTTAAGTATTGCTTCATAATCATACTTATAAGATTCTCTTGTTGCATCAAGTACATGAACAAACACACGACATCTTGATAAATGTTTTAAAAATTGAATTCCTAATCCTACCCCTAAATGTGCTTCTTCAATGAGACCAGGTAAGTCAGCAACAGCAAAGTTCACATCATCATATTGAACCATTCCTAAAATAGGAGAGGTTGTTGTAAAAGGATAATCTGCTATTTTTGTTCTCGCATTTGAGATCACAGAGACGATGGAAGACTTACCAACACTTGGAAATCCTATGAATCCTACATCTGCAAGTACTTGTAGTTCAAGTTTAATGATATGGTGTTCACCAATATCACCTTTTTCAGCATAATTAGGTGTTGGGTTTGTTCCAGTTGCGAGTGAAATGTTTCCACGACCGCCTTTACCACCCTTTACGATTAGAAGTTCTTGACCATTTTCAGTAATATCTCCAATGATTTGGCCATCTGCTTTTTTAACGATTGTTCCAAGTGGAACTTTGATGATGGTTGGTTCTCCCTGAGCACCAGTCATGCCCTTTGATTGACCATCACTACCATGTGATGCCTTAATATGTCTCATGTATCTAAATGGATAAAGCGTCGTCATTCCACTATCGCCTAAAAAGATGACATCGCCACCTTTACCACCAGATCCACCCCATGGACCACCAAACTCCACATATTTCTCACGGCGGTAGGCACACATGCCATTACCACCCTTACCACCTGTAACTTCTATTTTAATTTCATCAACAAACATGTTTTCCCTCGATTAGAAAAAAAAGGATAATCACACGGATATCCTTTTCAAATTTTTTATTAGGCTGCGTACACTGAAACTTGAGTACGACTTCTTCCTTTACGCTCATACTTCACTATACCAGTGACAGTTGTATATAACGTATCATCACTACCGCGTCTTACATTTTCACCAGGATGAATTTTTGTTCCACGTTGACGATATAAAATTGACCCGGCAGTTGCAAATTGTCCATCTGACAATTTCATACCTAATCTTTGTGAATGAGAATCACGTCCGTTACGTGAAGACCCAGTTCCTTTCTTTGATGCGAATAATTGTAATTGTAATGTTAGCATTTAAGCTCCCTCGCTTTCTTTCCATATCACATGACTCGGATAGGCAGTTATAATATCCTCAATTGCCTTTTTAAAGACATGATAGATATAATGGTGCACTTCTTTAAAGTCATGAACCGTAATTGTTAATTGACCTTCATTTAAAATGGATGTTGTTTGAGTCACTTGCTCAAACAAATTGGCTGTCATAATACTTGCAGTTGACACACCTGCACATACGATGTCTTCACCTTTTGGTGCAAATAATGCATGGCCTTTAATATCAAGTATCAATGTTTGACCTTGACGCGTTACTTCTATCTTGATCATTCGCCTAAGATTTGGTTAATTAATACTTTTGTATATGCTTGACGATGGCCTTGTTTACGGCGGTAGTTTTTACGTTTTTTATATTTAAAAACAATAATTTTCTTACCACGTCCGTGTTTAACAACACTTCCTACAACTTTTGCACCTTCTACATAAGGAACACCAATAAGTGTTTTCTTACCTGAAAGTTGTAATACTCTATCAAAAGTTACAGTTTCGTTATCGTTGGCTTCTAATTTTTCAATATAAATTTCTTGACCAACTTCAACGCGAACTTGTTTACCGCCAGTTTCTATAATGGCATACATGTCGAATTCCTCCTTAAGTTTTTGAAGTCACACTATTACGGTAGTCACAAGACATTTAAAAACCGGTTCTACGTGGAACGACCTATTACATTTTACTTATTTTTATTTCAAAAGTCAATACTTAACGCTTACCTTGATCATAAACTTGACCAAGTGCTTTAGGTGCTCTAGAATTTTTAGAGAAAAAGGCTAAAATAATGAGTGTAAATACATAAGGCAACATCACATAAAATTCACGATCTAAGTCTAAATCACGTAAAATAGGAATGACTGAATAGGATGAGCCTAAGATTCTTAAAAATCCAAAGAATAATGCACCAAACAATACATAGGTTGGTTTCCAATTACCAAATATCAGTAATGCAATCGCTAAAAATCCAAAACCTGCAACTGTTGCTGCATATTCAGTCGATGATGAAATGACAAAGATACTTCCACCCATCCCTGCAAGCGCACCTGATATCATAACAGCGATAAAACGGTATTTATATATATTGATTCCTAAAGCATCTGCTGCTTGAGGATTTTCTCCCATCGCATTAATACGTAACCCGAACTGTGTTTTGTTTAAGATATAACGGGCAATAAAAAATAAAAGAATAACAATATAAAATGAGATAAATACACGCGTAAAAAATAATTCACCAATAATTGGTATTTGCGATAATATCGGAATTTCAGCAATTCTGAATCGTGTCGTAAATTGTATTTGTGAGCCTCCGCCTTGTAATAAACGTGCAACATAAATGGCAAACGCTGGCGCAAACAAATTGAGTGCAGTTGCACTTATAATTTGATTGGCTTTCAGTTGAATGGATGCATACGCATGGAGCATCGCATACAGTGCGCCAAAGATTGCACTAACAACTAATACAATGATAAATAAGAGTTGAGGTGGAATACCACTGCCTTCAATAAGGGCAAGTGTTCCAATTCCTACAAAGCCACCAAAAATCATAATTCCTTCAAGTGCAATATTAGTAACACCACTACGCTCTGCAAACATACCGCCAAGTGCGACCATTAATAAGACGGTTGCTGGAATATAGGTTTCTTGAATGAGTTGATAAATTAAGCTCATGAGATCACCTCATCTTTTTTCTTTTTGAATAGTTTAAATAACTTAGGGAGCACTGCTGATATTGCAGAAACATAAATAATAACTGAAATAATGATGTCAACGACTTGAGGGACAAAACCGTATATTTGCATATAAAATCCACCTTGTCTTAAGTGACTTAAAAACAATCCAGCAAATAACGCACCAATCGGTTCTCCTAATCCAAGTAATGCAACAGAAATACCATCAAATCCTTCAACAAATATGGTATAGGCAATCGAGATTGTTTTACCTGATACTAAATACGCAACAGATCCTGCAAGACCTGCAAACCCTCCAGCAATTGCAAAGGATGTAGTAATATTTTTCTTTGTATTCATCCCTGCATAAAGTGCCGCATCTCTAGAAAAACCAGTTGCTCTAAGTTCAAAGCCTAGTGTTGTACGATGGATAATCACATGCGATAAAATCGCAATGACAACAGCAATTCCAAAACCAATATTTGCAGTAGAATTTGGAAATAACCCAAGTGATGGTAATATTGCAGTTGGTAAAATCGCACTTGAGCGTGCTGCATCAGCATTATAAATATTACTACGAATCAGAATAATTAATAAATTCGCAGCAATATAATTCATCATAATCGAAGTGACAACTTCATTGACATTTCGTAATGCTTTTAATAATCCAATCACAAGTCCCCAGACCATGCCACCCAATATTCCACCTAATAAAGCGACAATAACATGAATACCAGCAGGTAAATCCCATAACACACCAATATGAAGTGATACATAGGCACCTATCATCATTTGACCAGATGCACCAATATTAAATAAACCTGTTTTAAATGCAAATGCAACAGCAAGTCCTGTTAAAATGATTGGTGCGGCTCCATATAACGTATTACCAATTCCAGATGATCCTTGATTTAATCCTCCTGCGATGAGTTGTAAAAACGCAGGAACACTTTGAAGAGGATTAAATGCTAACATGACTAAGAAGCCCATGAAAAGGCCAATGGCAATGGCAATGAATGAAGGTTTTGCAAGTTCAAATACTTTTTTTAGTTGTGTTTTCATACGTGACCCCTTTTGGCACCAGACATATAAAGACCAAGTTCTTGTTGTGTGGTTGTTTTTGGATTAAAACTACCCACAATTTCTCCCTCATACATCACTAAAATACGGTCTGAAAGTTTCATGATTTCATCAAGTTCAAGTGAAAATAATAAAACACCTTTATTGGATTCTCTTGCTTTTAAGAGTTGACCATGAATGTATTCAATTGCGCCAACATCAAGCCCGCGTGTTGGTTGAACAGCAATCAGTAAATCATGTGCTTTACTCATTTCACGAGCGACAATTGCTTTTTGTTGATTCCCACCACTCATACTTCTTACAGTTGTTGTTGCACCTTGCTCAGATCGAATATCAAATTGCTCAATGAGTGCATCGGCATGACTTCTAATTTCATCTTTTTTTAAAAAATTTTTATTTTGAAATTCCTGTTTATGGTATTCTTGTATCATTAAATTGGATTGAAGATCATAATCTAATACAACGCCATATTTTTGTCTATCTTCTGGTATATGAGAAATGCCTTTTTCATATCTTGTACGAATAGAAGCATGTGTGATCTCTTCACCGTTTAATAAGACATGACCTTCTTTTACTGGTAGCATACCAGTGAGGGCATAAACACATTCAGTTTGGCCATTACCATCAATACCAGCAATACCAACGATTTCACCTTTGTAAACATCAAGTGATAGCTTTTTAATAACTTCTTGTGTGCCTTTTAAAACACTGAGCTCTTTCACTTCAAAAACTTTCTCAGTGACTTGAACAGATTTTTTATCGACTTCAAAAGAAACATTTCGACCAACCATTAAATCTGCCATATCTTGCGTACTCACTTTTGATACGTCATGTACACCAACTTGTTGACCACGTCTTAAAATGGTCACACGATCTGCAACTGCTTTGATTTCATTAAGTTTATGCGTAATTAATATAATAGTTTTGCCTTCTTTAACAAAGTTTCTCATGATGTTCATGAGTTCTTCTATTTCTTGAGGCGTTAACACAGCAGTTGGTTCATCAAAAATTAATATATCAGCGTCACGATAAAGCATCTTAAGGATTTCAACGCGTTGTTGCTGACCTACCGTTAGATCTTTAATGCGTGTATCCAAATCTAAGTTTAAATGATATGCATCAATAATTTTAATGAGTTTTTCTTTTGCGTTAGTATAATCGATACGATTCAATCGTCCAGTATCTTCAACACCTAATATGATATTATCTAGGACAGAAAATGTTTCAACTAATTTGAAGTGCTGATGCACCATCCCAATATTAAGGGCATTGGCATCATTTGGGTTATGAATGTCTACTTTTGAACCATCAATTTTAATCTCGCCTTCATCAGGTACATATAAACCAAATAAAATCGACATTAAAGTTGACTTTCCAGCACCATTCTCTCCAAGTATGGCATGAATTTCTTGAGGATAAACTTGTAGAGTTACATGATCATTTGCAGTTAAAGTACCAAAGCGTTTGGTTATATTTAACATTTCTATTTTGTAAGTTTGTTTGTTCATGTCCGCTCCTTTACTTGAGAAAAAGGGGAAAGAATGTTTCTTTCCCCTTTACCAAGTTGTGAATTTAAATATAATTAGCTAGCTGGATTAATTTTAGCTAGTAATGCTGCAGCATCTGAACCATAACCAAGTGTGGTTAAGAATGCTGTTAATTCTGCTGGTGCAAATGGAACAACAACTGTACCATTAACAATTTTTGCTAAGATTGCATTGTATTGAGCTTCAGTAAATGTATCAAAACGGAAAGAATCACCTAATGGTAATGCAACTGCATCTTCAGCAGCACCTAACACTAATGTTTCTCCACCTTCAAATGTGCCATCAACATAATCTTGTAATGCTTGTTGAACAACAACACCTAAAGCTTTCATTGCTGAAGTAATAACTGATGCAGATTGTGCAGCTTGATCAACGTCAACACCGACAACAAATTTACCAGTTGCTTCATCTGCTGCTGCCATGACTGAGTTACCAGCACCACCAGCTGCAACGTGAATAACTTCAACACCAGCTGTAAACCATGCTGCTGCTTTTGCTTTGTGAGCATCATCAGGTGCAAATCCACCTAAGTAGTCATAGTAAGCAGGATCAAATTTCCAAGTAGTTGCGCCAAGTTCATTTGCTGCATAGTATGCACCAGCAACATAACCTAAACCAAAACGTACAACGGCAGGAACTGCAATACCGCCCATAAATCCTAATTCTCTGAATCCTTCCATGACTGATGCGTATCCAGCTAAGAATCCTGATTCATTTTCTCTAAATAAAATTGAACGTGTGTTTGATGCAACATTAAATGTTGTATAATCCCCAGGATGAGGAACACCATCAATTAAAACAAAAATCACATCTGGATATTTTGTTTGTGCTGTGTAAACAGCTGGTTCGAATAAGAATCCAGGTGTTACAACAACTTTTGCACCAGCTGCAACTGCTAAATCAATTGCTGCAACATATGCATCATCAGATACTTCTGTTGGTTTGTAGTATTTGTATGTTAAGTTGTTTTCTTCTGCAAACTCAACAATACCTTCCCATGTACCTTGGTTAAATGACTTATCGTCAATATCACCAGCATCTGTAACCATTGCGATCTCGTAAGTTTGTGCTTCACAAGATGCAAGTGTCACAACACCAGCGAGTAAAACAAATAATACTAAAAGTTTTTTCATCCATTCCAATACTATTTTTAGGCATTTGCCTTATAAGTATTTTACTTATATATTATGTAAAAAGCAAGTATAAAAAGTGTAAATTTTTTATACGCTTTCATTAGGCGTTTTTTTCGGTTTGAACATATTCAATATTTTACTTGGAAAAATGGCAAGACCTTCAGCAACGACTTGAGGTGTTAAGGCTGCTGCCTCTAATAATGCAGTTTTTCTAATCGCTTTTTGAGTAAGCTCTTTTGAGGTAGTAAATAAATACTCTCTTGTCACAATTCCAATGCGTAAAGTAAGTAATGCATTCGATATTCCTTGAGTAACTGAAGAAATAAAAGGTTTAATGAGTGGAATTTCAGATAATGAATTCATTGTTGATTGTGGTAAAACATCAGAAATATCTAAATTCTCTAATCCTTCAGCAACGAGTGCTGTCGTGATCACATTTACAGAAAGTTTAGCAAGTTGCTGATAACTTGGTCTAAAGCCTGATAGTTCAACAAGTTCTTTAATCATACGTAAATTGACATGCATAATCGTTATAAAATCGAGTCGTCCATTTTGCGAAATTGCGGTTGATACCATGACAGTTTTCGCATGATGACGCATACGTGTTGCCATTTCTTTTTTAATTGGACCTTGATACACTTTTGATAATACGGGTATAAGCGCTTTTCCATCATGAAGTGAATTTTTTATGTTTGTTTTATCTTCTTCAGATACAAAATCATAATTTAAGATACGTCTTGCACTTTGTTTAAGTAATCTTAAATTCGATCCTTCATCAAGTGATGTTTGAATATTAAATGTTTGTTTAATTAAAATCACATATAAAGGCCGAATTAATAAAATAAAAACAAGGATCAGCACAAGTCCATAAAACCCATAAGCGAAATATGGATGAATGGTTTGAAGTCGGTCACCTACATCTAACACGGAAGACAGTAACATGAGTAAAAATAAGATGATAAATCCTAACGCTAATGTAAACCATAAATATTGTCTTTTTTTCATTTTTCACATCCTTGAAACTATTATAACACTTAAATGATGTGATGTTTCTTTGTTTTCATCGAGTAAAATGCTTTTTCACCAATGATGACATGATCAATGACGTGTATTTTTAAAAGTTCACCAATATGCATCAAATCTTCTGTCGCATCAAGATCAGCTTGTGAAGGTGACACATCTCCTGTTGGATGATTATGTGCAAAGATCACT
Source organism: Bacillota bacterium (assembly GCA_027620815.1). Taxonomy (GTDB): domain Bacteria; phylum Bacillota_I; class Bacilli_A; order Acholeplasmatales; family Acholeplasmataceae; genus UBA8290. Next base: position 8,345 of record JAQCDH010000027.1, read on the forward strand.
GCTGCAGCTCCTAATTGAATGGCATACTTAAATAGTTCCCTTGGATGAATCACAGAATGATTTAAACTTCCTTTAAAGACCATGACTTTGTCAATGAGTTTCCCTTTTGTATTTAAATATAAGCCATACACATGTTCTTCCTGAACATGTCCAATTTCTGAATGTAAAAGCATATATACGTCTTTTGGTTCATAAATCACAATCTCTTCTTGTGATGTCATAGTGAGTCTTCGTCCAAGTTCAATGGCTGCAATGATGGTGGTTGCTTTGGCTTCTTTAATACCAGAAATACGCATGAGCGTTTGAACATGAATCGTTTTTAAATCTTTTAATGACACAAGTGTTGATAAGACATGTTTTGATAATTCAAACACATCGTGTTCTTTGGTAACAGTGTGTAATAATAAAGCAATGAGTTCTTTATTTTTTAATGCTTTGACACCTTGTTTTAATAAGCGTTCTCTTGGTAAATCTTCAGTCATAAAAAAAACCTCCAACTAATATTAGAGGGTTTCTTTAATTTTACTACCGATGAATCCAATAAAATGAATGGATCCTGTACATATGATCATTGAGGATTCATTTTTGATTGAGGTTGCATAATGATACGCATCCATTGGATCTTTGATAAAGGGAATCTCATCAGAGGCATGTATGGAGATATCTTGATATCTAGGATCATCAAAAGAGGTTAAGATGATTGTATGAAGAGGGTGTTTAAGTTGATTGAGCATCGAGGTGATATCTTTATCACCTAATACACTGATGATAATGATTTTGTGAGCATCTTTAAATTGAGTCGTTAACGTATGATAAAACACATCAATAGCTTCTTTATTATGGGCACCATCAACATAGACATTTTCTAGAAGTTTTTCAAAACGTCCTGGCATCGTTGTTTTTTGTAATGCCTGCTTGATATCCTCATTTGAAATATCTAACAGGTGTCCT
>JAQCDH010000028.1 GCA_027620815.1 Bacillota bacterium
TTGCCGCCTTCTCCGATTTTACGATACGTATACGATTCATCTTTTACAGTAACATGATATGTGTAATGACTTACGCCACCTTTTAAACGTTCTACAATTTTGACGTCATCTTCTGAGACATTTAACCCAATGGCAACACGTTCAATGACTTCGTTTTCGATACTTTTACTCATATGATTTCTCCTTTAGAAATTGTATTAATTGTTGAATTACATTCCCGCGATGCGATACATTTAATTTCTCATTAGGCTGCATGCATGAAAATGTGTTTGAATACCCTTTGGGTATGAAAATACGATCATAGCCAAACCCTTGATCGCCTTCTTCTTCAAGACTAATCTTACCTTCTACTCGTGCTTCAAAATCATACATACCTGTGTCATCCATATATGTAAGATGTGTAATCATGCTTGCTTCTCTTGAAGAAATACCATCTAACTTATTTAAGATGATTTTCCGTCTTTTTTCGTCATTTTCACTAATTCTAGCTGAGTATATACCTGGATAATTGTTTAACGATGAGACTTCTAATCCAGAATCATCTGCAATGACAGGTAAATGGTATTTTTCATAAAAATAAATAGCTTTTAAGTGGGCATTTTCTTGATAAGTCATCCCATTTTCCTCTACCTCATCTTGATCATTGAATGACTTTAATGAAAGAAAAGTATCGAAAAAAGATGAAAGTGCGATTTCAAATTCTTTAAGTTTTCCTAAGTTTTGAGTTGCAATGATAATTTTCTTTTCCATATGACTAACAATATTTTATCATAATCATGAGTCAAACTATATTATGTGTATAATTTTGTTATAATATGGATGGGAGTTAACCATGAGTCATTTAAACTTTTCAGAACTATTTAAAACTACACATGAAGAACATCATTCCAATCCTGTCAATAAAAGTCGCTTTATTTTATCAATAGGATATTATTTTTTTGTGATGTTGATAATAGCTTCTTTTATTTTTCTATTATTTGATCAACTAGGAGATACTTCAGTCCCTTCACTCAAAGAAACCATTACACCTCAAGTTGAGGTAGATCGTTTATTTGATCAATATGAAAATTTGGTTGTTGTTTTGCCTAATGCCATCATTTCAGATTTTGATAAGTATACTACATACCCATTTAATGATTCTTATTTTATGATTGTCTATCAAGACTTTGATGACTTTATTGATATTAACGGTGTTCCTACTATACTTCCCACCTATATCGTTTCTGCCTTAGAATTAGGTACAATAGATGTGGCAACTCAGAAAACGTTGATTCCTGAAGAATTACTAGGATATGATGTGATGGATGTAATTCACAACGATGCGTATATGACGTTTACATCATTTACAAATAGTCTTATAAACTTTATTGTTTATCTATTATTATTTCCTGTTTTGTTCTTCTTATTAAGACCATATTTAATAAAAGATATTCATGACGCTAAATCTTATCAAGCTAAATGGGTTGGACTCATCATTTCAGGATATTTATATGTACTCGCTGGAAATATATTCGCGAACGTTTTATCACAATTTGTTTATTTAGTAACTGGTAGAGAGCAATTAGAGGCTGTCAATCAAACCATTATCATGGAATCTCTTCAAGGAAATGGTGCGATCTTAATGATTGTTTCTGCAGTTATTTTAGGTCCTATTGTCGAAGAGTTAATTTTCAGAAAAGCATTTTTTGGAATCATCTCCAATCAAAAAATTGCTGTCATCGTTTCTTCTTTAACATTTGGTCTCATTCATGTTTTAGCTGAACCTACTTTTACCGATTTACTCATCAACATCATTCCTTATGTTGTCATGGGATTTGTATTTGGTTACATCTATACAAAACAAAACAAAAATTTATTTGTTGTGACCGTTGTACATATGCTCACAAATTTGATTTCAATTATATCGATATTACTTATTTTTTAGGAGGCTTTATGTATCATTTTCAACCAGCAATTTGCTATTCAGGATATCGAAAAGGTCAAAGTCCAAGAAAACAAATGTATCCAACCGATCAAGACGTTTTAGAAGATCTCAAACTCTTACTAACATTTGTCAAACACATTCGCATGTATGATACTTCTTTTCATGTTAAGCAAGTTTGTAAACTCATTATCAATCATGATATTGATTTAAAAATCATGCTTGGCGTTGAACCAAAGGGTGAGTTAGATAACCCTAATTGTCATTTTGGTGGTCGTTACTCAAAAGAAGAAATTGAACATAACAAACGTACAAATTATCAACAACTTGATGACATGATTGAATTAGCTACAACCTATAAAGACATTGTTTTTGCGGTTTCAGTAGGCAATGAAAACACTTCAGATTGGCATCCCAATTTAATGCCTGAACAAGCATTGATTGATCATGTCAATTATGTACGTCAAAACATAGAAGTTCCGATCACATTTTGTGAAGGTCAATATTTTTGGTTACAAAATAAAAAACTTGGTGAAGTCGTTGATTTTATTAGTATTCACTCTTATCCTCAGTGGCAGAGTCTTCCTTTAGATGAAGCGATTAAAAAAACAAAACAAGATATCAAAGAAGCTAAAGAAACGTTTTTTAATAAACCTGTCATTATTACTGAATTTGGTTGGGCAACACAAGCCAATCATCAAATGATTATTAGTGAAGCAACAGAAGAAAACCAAGCCATCTATTTAGATGCTGTGTATCAACATTTAAAAGAAGAGAATATGCTTGCTTACTTATTTGAAGCTTACGATGAAACATGGAAAGGTTCTAATAATCCCGAGGAACAAGAAAAACATTGGGGTATTTTCAATGAAGATCGAACACCTAAAAAATGGCAAAAAGAAAAGCCCTTTTACGAGCTTTCTAATTTAAATAACGATTGAAATTGATAGTGCATGATATAATCATGTGCTTTTTTTTGATATCGATCCAATGGATCTTGATCTTTCAGTGTGACGAGTTTTAAATATGCTTTTTTATCTCGATTGAGTACTGCTAAAATTTTTTGATAATTCGCGAGATGATTTTCGTAAGTAGGCATAAATTTATACTCATTAAAAAGATTTTTTATGTCTTGAAAATCGTGTGCTTCATCTTCTGGTGTCACTTTGTATTTATTCATGATATCCATAAATGCAAAATGACTCAGTAATTGTTGTATGGCATCTGTATTTTGATGTCTTACTGCAATATGAAGTGGTGTATCATAATCTCTTGTAAGGCCGTTGATATCAACATCACAATCAATTAAATAAGAAATCATATCGACATTAGAAGTCATTACACCATAATGTAATAAATTGAGTCGGTCATGTGTCAAAATAAAGACGGACTGTTGATCTTCTTCTACCAAGTATTTAAGAGCCAGTAGTTTCCCATTTAAAACTGCTTCATGAATTGGACTTTTTCCTAATAAATCCACTTGATGGGTTGCATAATTTTCTCGTAATAATTGAATCATTTCGACATGTCCACTCATCGCAGCGATATGAAGCGGTGTTTGACCTAAGTCATTACTTTGTTTGATATTTACTTGAAGTACAATTAATTTTTTTAATAAGTCAAATCGTGCTCGGCGTATGACTTCAAAAATAATGGTTTCTCCTTGATCATCGCGTGCTGATAATCTCGCACCGCGAGAAACATAATCTGATAAAACATCATCTCGATGCGTTTGGATTGCATAAAAAAGCAGTGATTTACCACTTGCATCTTGAGCATGTACATCACGATATCTTGATTTAATCGTATCTAATGAACACGTATTCAAATCATTAATAAGTAAAATTGGTTCAAGCATAATTCTATTGTATATGAAAATAAAAAAAAAGATAAAAAAAACACACAATTTCTTGTGTGTTTTTTACTTGATCAATTATTTAACTGCTGCTTTTAATAATTTACCAGCTCTGAAAGCAGGTGTATTTTGTGCAGGTACAGTAATTGGTTGACCTGTACGAGGATTTTTACCTTGACGTGCAACACGATGTCTCACTTCAAAAGTACCAAAACCTGTAACAACAACTTTTTCGCCTCTTTGTAAAGTTTCAGAGACAGTATTTGTTAATGCTCTTAAAACTTCTTCAGCAACTTTTTGTGTTACTTTAGCTTCGTTTGCTAAAACTGCAATGAGTTCTGTTTTGTTCATAGAATTTCCTCCCTTTATTTTACCTATATTGTAGCACCATTAAGGCAAGAATGCAACATAAGAAGCTTTTTTTTTTAATTTTGTTCTATTTTTACGTGATGATCCAGTATTTTTTCAATAATTTCACTGATTTTTCGCTTATTAAAGATAATTTCATACGCTGTTTCGATGATCGGTAGATGTAGTTGATGTTGTTTTCCAAACGCATACAAAGCTTGAATCGTTAAAAATCCTTCAATTGTTTGTTTTTCATGCGTTTCAATGGATTCACGTTCCATACCTTGACCAATCTTTAAACCTGCCTTGAAATTTCTTGAATGCATAGATAATCCAGTCACAATTAAATCACCTATACCGGTCAGTCCAGTCGCTGTTTCTTCTTTTCCACCAAAAGCTAAAATAATTGCTTTCATTTCATGTAAACCTTTAGTTAATAGTGCAGCTCTTGCATTTTCACCGTATTCTAAAGCTGTTAAGATACCAGAAGTCACGGCAATTGCGTTTTTACTTGCACCTGCAACTTCACTTCCAATCAGGTCATCTGACATATAAAGTCTCATGTATCGGTTATTAAATGCGAGTGCAATTTCTTTTCTACTCTCAACTGAATCTCCAGAACAAACAAGTGATGTTAAGTTTCTTTCAATCACTTCCTCAGCGTGAGAAGGTCCAGTCAAACAAAAATAATGCTTTACTTTATCTTTCATGTGTAAGTTCATATACTGACTCATCGTCATTAAATCAGGTAAAATAAATCCTTTTGATACATTAATGAAGATCTTAGGCGTTGTTAATACGTTGTTAATATCGTGAACTAAATTTTTAAAAAACTTTGTAGGAACAGCTAAAATGATATACTCTGAGAAGTCAAGCGCTTTTGTGAGATCATCTGTTACTTTGATTCCATATGGTAATGTGACTTTAAAAAATGGATGTTGATGTTTTTCTAATAAAGCACGATGTGACGGATTGATTTCATAAATCATCACGTCATGGCCATTATCTAAAAGAACTTGTGCAAGTGTGGCTCCCCAAGCGCCACCTCCAATGAAACTAAATGTCATCAGAAACCTTCTTTCTAAGAATAAATTTTACCGGCGTACCGGTAAAATCAATGGATTCTCGATACGCATTTTGTAAATATCTTTCATATGAAAAGTGGACATAGTCAGGTTGATTGACAAACAATTGAAATGTTGGTGGTTTCACGCCTGACTGAGTAATGTATGTAAAGTTTGCACGGCCATGATTAAATATTGCAGGTGGATGTTTTAATGTTGCTTCATGCAAGACTTCATTTAAAACAGATGTTTTTATTTCTTTAATGTAATTGGAATATGCTAAATCAATGGCTTCAAAGAGTGGATTGAGTCTTGTTTTATCTTTCGCTGATAAAAACACAACGGGTGCGTAACCGAAAAATTGGAATTTATCTCGAATTGATTTTTCCATTTTGGCCATGGTTTTATCATCTTTCTCAATAAGATCCCACTTATTAATAACAATCACAACTGATTTAAAATAATCTTCAATCAGTCCACCAACATGTAAGTCTTGTTCAATCACACCTTCATGCCCATCAATCACAAGTAGGGCAACATCGGCTCTTTCTAATGCAGAACGTGCTCTTATGAGCGCATATTTATCAAAACTTTCATATATTTTACCGCGTTTTTTAATACCTGCAGTGTCAATGACAACATATTCTTTTTGATTTCGTCTAAATGTCGTATCAATGGCATCTCTTGTCGTTCCACTTAGTGGAGACGCAATCACGCGTTCTTGATTTAAAATGGCATTCATTAAAGATGATTTACCAACATTCGGTCTTCCTACAATCGCAAACTGAATGGCATTTTCATCATATTTTTCTTCTGGTAATTGATGCATTGACATGATTTTATCTAAAACATCACCAATCCCAATACCGTGAATTGTTGATATACCAATCGGATCGCCAAGTCCTAATGCATAAAATTCATAAATGCTTGGCATTTTAGAAGCATCATCAATTTTATTAACAATGACGATCACTTCTTTTTGGCGCTTCATTAAAATTTTAGCAACCATTTCATCTGCATCTTGTATGCCTGAAACACCATCTACAACAAATAAAATCACATCTGCTTCATCCATTGCAATTTCTGCTTGAACTCTGATTTCAGTTAAAAAAGGAGCATCAACATAGTCGATGCCCCCTGTATCAATGACTTCAAATGGTTGATTCAACCATTCCGCTCGACCATACAATCGATCTCTCGTGATGCCTGGTTGATCATCTGTAATCGCGTGTCTTTGACCAATCAGACGATTAAATAAACTTGACTTGCCGACGTTTGGACGTCCAACAATTGCTATTTTAAATCCCATTATTTTTTCTTTTTGAATTTATCTTCAAAAAGTTCTCCAAGATTTGTACCTGATTCATCGACTTTTTCTAGTTCCATAAATTTCTCAAAATCTGAACGTAATTCTTTTTCTTTAACGCGTTTAATCGATAATTCCATTGTCCAAGTACTTTTATCTGCGACTAAGACAATTGCTTCAACTGTATCTCCAATTGCAAATAATTCATCAATTTTTGCAACACGATCGATGCTTAATTCCTCTTGTTTGATGATGCCATCTGCACCTTGAACATTGACAAGTATTATATTACGTTCAATCCCTGTTATTGGAACTTGAATCACATCACCTCTTCTAACAGTGACATCTTTCCAAGGGTTATCTAATAAAACACGTCTAGAAAGTGCAATTTTTTCTTTTTTTATATCGATACTTAAAATCGCAACGGGAATGGTTTCACCAATTTTAACATAAGCATCATAATTATCATTTGGATTCCAAGAAAATTCTGATTGATGAAGAAGACCACGTATGTCTCGTGCAAGTTCAACAATGATACCGAATGGTAATTTTTGAACAACAACACCTTCAACTGTTTCTGCTTTATGATGAACTTTTGCATATTCTTCATAAGGCGTTGGCATGAGTGCTTTCATTGATAAATCTAGTCGATTGCCTTCTTTTTTAATGACTTTTACTTCAACTTCTTGACCAATCGTTAATAAATCATCAAGTTTATCAATACGATAATGACTGACTTGTGAAATACGCAATAATCCAGCAACATGACCGAATTTGACGGTTGCAGCATACGCTTCAATCTTATCAACAATCCCTTTTATGACATCGCCTGTTTTAATTTGTAATAGTTCATCTTCACGTGCTTTTAAACGAGCACCATATGCTTCTTGACGCGCTTGCTCAAAAATCTTTTTACGTGATGCGATGATTTTTTGAAAACGTCCTCGTTTTGTTGCTTCTAGAAGTTGAACTTCTAATTTCTGACCACGTAATTGTTCTTTGTTTTTTACTAAATCAAAATCTAAATGGCTATAAGGAAGAAATGCTTCAAGTAATAATCCTTTTTCGTCTACTTTTTTAACAGATGCTGAAATAATAGACTCATTTTTAACAACCTCTTGTAACTTTAAAAACGCCTCTTCTTCAATAAGTGGTAACTTAGAAAGTAGAATTTGTGCAGGCTCATCCGTTATTTTTTGAATACGTGCTTTTACGGTATCACCAATAGCGATCAAACCAATAAAGGTTTGAGGCGCAGGTTTTGCGTAATTATCTAAATGGATTTTACCTTCGGTCATCGCATTTAAATCGACATATAAAGTATTTTCCTCTACTTTTATGACATTACCTTCTACGATTTGACCAACGCGGGGGATATTAATGTTTTGCATGTTGTCGCTTCCTTTTATCAATTTCTATCAAGATTGCTTGAATGACTTGTTCTTTTGTTAAATATGTTGTATCAATGACGATGGCATCACTCGCTTTTGTAAGTGGAGAGATCATTCTTGTAGAGTCTTTTAAATCTCTATTTGCGATATCATCAATCATTTGTTTGAGCGGGATATCTAATCCCATTTCATGAATTCTTCTTTTCGCACGTTCTTCAATTTCTGCTGTTAAAAATATTTTCACTTGTGCTTGAGGTAATACAACAGATCCGATATCTCTGCCATCCATCACAACATCATACTTTTCAGCAATGATTTGCTGAACGTCAACAAGTTTTTTTCTTACATATTCGATACTAGACACCAAACTCACATGTTGATTAATGGTTTTATCACGTATCACATCGGTTAAATTTTCACCATTTACATAAATAGATTCTTTTTGATATTCAAATATTGAGGATTCTAAAAACTGATACGTTTTCACATCATCTAAAGGTGTCTGATTTCTAAGTGCGATGGCGGTAACTGCTCGATACATTGCACCAGTGTCAATATGAACGCAATTTAGTTGATTCGCAAGTTCTTTACTAATTGAACTCTTACCTGAACCGGCAGGGCCATCAATTGCAATATGAAACGGCTGCATAGTTCCTCCAATATCTATATTATTATAACATATTTATACTACTGAGCTCAATATGATCATTTGAGTTTGAACTGATATCCAAATAATTTTTTAACTTCATGAACTTTTAAATATCGGTACAAGCCACGTTGAATTCCTTCGGAATCTAAAAATGCATATCTAATTCTTGTAAGTTTTGAAACCGGAAATCCAACACTTGCAAACATTTCTTTGACTTGATGATATTTCCCGTCGACTAGCGTGATTTCAACATAAGATGTTTTTGTTGGAATTCTTCTTTCAAGAACACGAACTTGAACACCTTTAACAACGTGTTTACCACCAATGGGAACACCTGTTCTAAGTTGTTTGATTGCTTCTCTAGAAATAATGCCTTGGCACACAACACGATATACTTTATCAACAAGATGCTTAGGATGAGTAAGTCTTTGTGTGAGTGCACCATCATTGGTCATCAGTAAAAGACCCGCTGTATCATAATCAAGTCTTCCAACTGGATACAAGCGCGCTTCTTGATCGTCTTTTAATAATAAATCAAAGACCGTTTTACGACCTTTTTCATCAGAAACCGAAGAGATAATCCCCCTTGGTTTATTCATTAAAATGTATGTATATTCTTGTTTAAAAAGTTTTTTCCCATCCACTTCAATGTCATCCGTTGAAGAAACT
>JAQCDH010000029.1 GCA_027620815.1 Bacillota bacterium
AAGTGCAGCTGTACCTGCAGCACGTGTCTCTGAATTCCTAAATGACCCACGTGTCAAAACATCTCCAGCTGCTACAACTTGGAGATTACAAATGAACATGTTTGGTACTGTAGAAAACCGTGATGCATACATTGCTAAATACCCAGGAGTTGGATTAAATCCAGATTTCGTTCCAGAACCAATCTTAGCGTACAAAGCATTTAGACAAGCACTATACTATGGTTTTGACCGTTATACTGCTGCAATCGAAGTTGTAAAAACATACTTACCAGCACATACACTCTTTGCATCTACATACTTCCTTGATGGTTCATCAGGACTAAGTGTTCGTACAGGTGAAGCAGGTGCTGCTGTTGTTACAAACTTTGGTGGTGACTCAAATGGTTACTTCCCAGATGCTGCATTAGACCTATACAAAGAAGCAGTTGCAGAAGCAATCGCAGATGGTTTCTATACTGCAGGTACTGCATCAGCATATACAGTTATTGAACTAGGATTAACATATGCTTCAAGTGGTAACACAGCTGCTCAAGCAATGATTGCTGAACTTGAAAAACAATATGAAGCGCTACTTGTTGACGATGAAAACTTTGTTAGAGTTGATATTATTGTTGCTGACGTTGCATTCCCAGGAAACTACTATGACTATATGTTAGTTGCAAATACTGACTTAGGTATTGGTGGTATCTCAGGATCACTTCTTGATGCACCAGGATTCTTAGATGTATTCTCAGATGACAACCGTTCAGGATTTACTCTTAACTGGGGTAAAGACACAACGACTGCAAACATTCCAGTATCTTATGTAAACTTAGATGGTGAAACTGTCTATGAAACATGGGGATATAATGCACTTGTTATGGCATTAGTTGGTAAAATTTATGTTCGTGATGGTGTTGAACAAGAATCATGGACAGATCCACTAGCACTTGTAAAAGCAAGCTTAGATATGGCTGGACAAGTATATGAATCATCAGCAGATGGTACTGCACTTGCAGAAATATTTGAAGATGCTACTTTAGCAGAATTAGCTGAAGAAATTGGAGCTGACTCAGTTGTTGCGTATACAGTTGTTGCTGAATCAGGTAGAAACTACCTATTCATTATCGAAGAAACATTCGGTGAATATACTCTATACTCACAACAATCACTCATTACAGATGCATCTGCAGCAGTTGTTGCGTATCTACAATCATTAGGATACACAGCTGTTACTGCAACTGCAACATTATTAGATGACACAACGATTGATGCGAATGAATACATTCAAGAATTGTATGACTCTGAAACTGTTGATGTTGTCATTGATACAGTTGCTCAGTTATTAGCTGAAGAAGAAGTAACAGATGCGAATGCAGTTGTATATGCTGTCACATGGCAGTTAAACTCAGGATCTACTACTTATAATGGTTCTGACGCATTTATCTTACTAAACATCAACGGTTACTTTGTAGTTGTAACTTGGTTATAGTAGATAATTAAAGATAAATTTAAAAAAAGACCTATATTCTTTATAGGTCTTTTTTTTATTTATTTCTTTTACTGATAAATATGTTTTTTTGTCTTTGTAATAATGTTTTAAGTAGCATTGAATAGTCCTTTATGATATAATAAATAAAAACAATTAAGGTGATTATTTAATGACAAATTATATACTGCAAAGGGTAGTTTGGATAGTTGTGATTTTATTTACCACACTGACCATTACGTTCGTACTACTCAAACTCGCACCAGAATTTCCACCAACTAAAAATGATGAAAGAGACACGTGGTTAACGCGTCAATATAAAGACGGTTATTATACACTTGAAATATATTCAAGAAGTAATCCGGAAGATATGTTGCGTGTCGAAGAAATACGTCTAGAAGATGGTGTCAATGCCACTGTTTTTATTGTAAACCCAGTTAATGATTCTACGATCTTTAAAGTGTTCCGTCGAGTGCCAATTTTTGAACAATATTTAACTTGGCTCGAAAACGTAGTAACTGAATGGAATTGGGGAACCTCAACTAAAGTACGTGTCAATGCTGAAGCTTTTTCACTCATTTCATCTCGTTTCCCTTTAACACTAAGACTTAATCTATTGACGTTGTTATTTTATATACCTTTTGGATTTTTATTTGGTATTATAGCAGCACTAAAAAAAGATACTTGGGTAGATAATGCCATGCAAATTTTAATCATACTTTTCATTTCGTTGCCTGCGCTCGTCTTTGTGCTATTGCTACAAATTGTCTTTGGTTACCAACTTGAATGGTTACCTCCTTTATTTCCAATTATCGAACTTGAATCTGCAGCTAAAGTTGCATCAGGATACATTATTCCTGTCATCGCAGCTGGTTTGCCAGCAATTGCAGGACTTACACGTTTATTAAGAGCAGAGTTATCTGAGGTATTAACCTCTGAATTTTTACAACTTGCTAAAACAAAAGGGTTATCTTACCCGCAAGCAGTTGTAAGACACGCAATTAGAAATTCAATGGTGCCAATGATTCCAATTATTATTGGATCTTTTGCAGGTCTTTTGAGTGGGTCATTTATTTTAGAGCAAGTTTATTCAATCCCAGGTGTAGGCCGTGTCACCCTTCAAGCATTAGCTGCTGGAAACTATGATTATAACGTACTTATGGTTTCATCTGCTTTTTATGGTGTTATCGGTTTAGTAGCTGTTTTAATTGTGGACTTGTCTTATGGAATTATTGACCCTAGAATTAGAATGGGAGCGAAAAAATAATGGCTAAACAATACGATAAATCTTTGTTTGCACTCGTTCAAGAAAACGACCGCTTAAAAGATAAACCTTTACAAACAAAACAACTCACTTATTTTCAAGACGCAATGTTAAGATTTACTAAAAATAAATACAATGTGATTGCATCCATCATTTTATTGGTGATGATTTTACTGTCTATTTTTGTGCCAATTTTAACACCAGCGCGTTATTATGAAACAACTAATTCTGAATTATCTACTTTGCCACCAAGAGTTCCAATTTTAGAATTAGTAGGTATTTTAGATGGTTCAAAGTTATATGAAAATCAACCAATCGATCCTGATACAATTGATCCTGAAACTGGACTGGGATATCCAACACTTGGATTTGAAGCTCAGTTCATTGATTTTTCTACCCTAGAAAATAGTGTTGTCGTAGGGAATGACAAGAATCCACTCTTTATTGGTGGGGTTGTTGAATTATTCGTGAATATAGATAGAACTTCAGCTGCAGTAATCTCACCAGATTTAACGACATTTTTCACAGGTGATCAAATTGTTGTTGATTTAGATGCAATGCCAGAAAATGGACAATTAGAAATTTATTTCTCAAGAGTTAACTTAACATCATCTGTTGATGGATGGAGTGATGAAAATTTAACATTACTAGGCTCGATTAATACAAGTGGTGAAACGACACTTAGTGAGTTTAATTTAACAAATGGCGCGTCTGGATTTTTAATTTTACGATACGTTTTAGAAGCACCTAGCACAGATGGTAGAGATAAAATTGTATTTAATTCTTTATCAGTTCTAAGTGCCTCGACAAATGAAATATCAAAAGAATATACAGGCTATAACTTATCAGCATTTACATTCTTTGTGCTTGATCCAAATACTGAAAATGGTCGATTTTTAAGAAATGGTGCAGAAATGATCATTGCATCATTTAGATATGATGAATATGAAGCATTATTTTCAGATAAACCACGTACAATTGGTGCAAATGAGTATAACCAAATTCTCCCTGATAATCCTGGAATGGCTGAATCAATTACTACTGATCCTAACAATCCTAATGCTTGGACTTTTGATGAAGGATATCCTATTGCTGAGGTTACAGGAATAGATAGAATCGTCATTGCTGGTAGAGAATATATTAATTACAAAGTTGAACTTAACGGAAGATATTCATTAGGATTTGATGAAACACCTTACTTTTTATTTGGAACAGATGTTTTTGGTAAAGACTTATTCGTCTTAATTTGGCTTGGGCTTCGTACGTCACTCTTGTTAGGGTTTTTAGCAACACTCTTTAATATTGTCATCGGTATTATTTGGGGTGCAACCTCTGCATATTACGGTGGTCAAGTGGATATGCTCATGGAAAGATTCACCGATATTTGGGGAAGTTTTCCTTCTATTACCATGATTGGTATTATTACAGTCTTAATTGGACCAGGATTTTTAGCTTTATTTATATTTGTCGTTTATGATGGATGGATTGGTGCTGCAAAAGTTACGCGTTTCCAATTTTACAGGTATAAAGGTTCTGAGTATGTACTTGCAGCTAGAACACTAGGATCTTCAGATGGTCGAATCATTTTCAAACACATTTTACCTAATGCCTTGGGAACAATTGTCACGCGCGTAATTTTAAGTATTCCTTCTGTTATCTTTTTAGAAGTAAACTTATCATTCTTAGGATTTGGAATTGGTAATGGTCAAACTCTTTCTATTGGTCCAATTGAACTTACAGGAACATCAATAGGGGTTATCTTGAACGATGGTCAACAACAAATTTTTGCCGGTAATTTATGGCTTGTTATTTTCCCTGCAATGATTGTTGCAATCTTAATGATCACATTTAATATGTTTGGAAATGCTCTTCGTGATGCATTGAATCCACAATTAAGAGGTAGCGAATAATGAAAAAAGAAAAAGTATTAGAAGTTAATAATTTAAAAATTTCTTTTCGTACGCCTAATGGATTAGTACGTGCTGTAAGAGATATTTCTTTTGATTTATACAAAGGAGAGACACTTGCAATCGTTGGAGAATCAGGATCAGGTAAATCAGTTACCAACCGTGCAATCATGGGAATTTTAGCTGGGAATGGGATTATTGATGATGGATCAATTATGTATCGTGATCAAGATCTTGCAAAATTATCTGAAGCAAATTTTCACGCGATACGTGGGAACAAATTAGGGATGATTTTTCAAGATCCACTTTCAAGTTTAAATCCAACGATGAAAATAGGAAAACAAATCACTGAGGCCATGCTTGTCAATGGAAATCGTATTAAAAACAAGATGATGGATATGTATCATACTGAGTATTATGAGTATGTAAACAAAAAGAAAGAATTAGAACTTGCACGTAAAAATACAAAAACGAAAATTTTTGAAGTTCAACTGAACAATGAGTTATCAAAATCAGATAAGAAGTCAAAGATTTCTGAATTAAAACAGGAATTAAAATTACAACTCAGTGCAATCAAAGTTGAAATTCCGCCATACAAAAAGAAATTTTTAGAGAAAAAAGCGGAAGCAGTAGAAGCTTTAAAAGTTGAAACAATTAAAATTAGAGAAGACGAAGCGAAAAAATTAAAAGAACTTAAAAATCGTTTCGCGGATGCTAAAAAAGAATTATCAAAATTTACTAAAGGTGCATCAGAATATGATGCTCATTTAGCAATCGTAAAAGGTATAAGAAAAGAAATATTAAACAATAAAGAAAACTTTAAACGTCAATTGCATGTAACAAAGAAAGAAGCATACGAATGTGCGATTGAAATTATGAATGAAGTTGGAATTTCAGAACCTGAAAAACGTTTTAATCAATATCCTTTCCAATTTTCAGGTGGGATGAGACAACGTGTTGTAATCGCGATTGCGCTCATGGCAAACCCAGAAGTACTCATTTGTGATGAACCAACAACTGCACTTGATGTTACCATACAAGGGCAAATTTTAAATTTGATTAAAAACCTTAAAAAGCAACGTGATTTATCCGTTATATTCATCACCCACGATCTAGGCGTTGTTGCAAATGTTGCTGATCGAGTTGCAGTCATGTATGCTGGAAAAATTGTTGAATATGGAACATCTGAAGATGTTTTCTATAATCCAAAGCATCCATATACATGGGCACTTTTATCAAGTGTGCCAGATTTAGATACAAAAGAAAAACTATTATCGATACCTGGAACACCTCCAGATATGCTTTATCCACCCGTTGGGGATGCATTTGCTGACCGTAATCAATTTGCACTCAAAATAGATTTTGAAGAACAACCACCATTTTTTAAAGTATCTGATACTCATTTTGCTGCTTCTTGGTTGTTGCATGAAGACGCCCCAAAAGTAGAAATGCCAAATATTGTTAAGCTACGTATTGAGAAGTATAAAGCTCAAGAAAAAGCATTTCAACAAAGTAAAGGAGCACAAGCATAATGGCAGATAACAGAGAAACAATTTTACGCGTTGAAGGCTTAAAACAATATTTTAAATCAGGGTTTGGAAAAAATAAAATCGTTGTAAAAGCTGTAGATGACGTATCGTTTGAAATCAAACGAGGAGAAGTTTTTTCACTTGTAGGTGAGTCAGGTTGTGGTAAAACAACAACCGGTAGAACAATTATTAAATTGTATAAATCAAGTGGTGGAGAAGTTTTTTTCCATAATACACGTGTTTTAAGTGATATTAAAGCAGCTAAACAAAAATACAAAGAGACAATCGCTTCGTTAAAACAAGAACTAGAATTAGGTAATCTAAATCAAGAAGATTTTAATGTTAAAAAAGTTGAAGCTCAAAAAATTCTTAAAGAAGCAAAAAGAGATTCATATTTTGAAAAGATCATCGATGAAAATGGTAAAAGAGCCATCAAAGAAATAGAAACTTTTGATGAATATGAAACGCCAATAGATAAGTATTCAAAACGTCTTTCTGATGCACAAACATTAATTTCCACACTTACAGAAAAACTAAATACTTTAGATGCTAAAGATGATAAAGAAACATATAATCAGACAAAAAAAGAACTTTCTGAAGCAAAAAAAGAATTATCATTAAGCAAATTAAGACAAAAACAAGATATTAGTAACTTAAAATATCGATTGATTCATAAAAATAAATTATTAATGCGTAGAATGCAGATGATTTTTCAAGATCCAATCGCATCACTTAATCCACGTATGACCGTAAAAGAAATTATTGCTGAGGGATTACGTATCAATGGTTTTAAAAACGAAGAAGTCATCGAACAACGTGTCGTAGAGGCTTTAGAAACAGTTGGACTTGTTGCTGAGCATGCGAGTCGTTATCCACACGAATTTAGTGGTGGTCAGCGCCAACGTATTGGGATTGCACGTTCACTCGTTGTTGAACCATCATTTATTATTGCTGATGAACCAATATCAGCATTAGATGTTTCAATCCGTGCACATATCATTAACTTGCTCAATGAACTAAGAGAAGAAAAAGGAATCACAATTTTATTTATTGCTCACGATTTATCAGTCGTTAAATACTTTTCAGATCGCTTAGCAGTTATGTATTTTGGAAAAATTGTTGAAATTGGTGATAAAGAAAAAATCTTTAGTCATCCAATGCATCCTTATACATTATCACTTCTAGATTCTATCCCTTTACCAGATCCATTATATGAGCAAAGAAGACAAGCTTCTAAACGCTATAATCCTATGACTGCGCACGACTACTCTCAAGAATTACCAATACTTAGAGAAATTGAACCAGATCATTTAGTCTTATGTAATACCGAAGAATACAATAAATATATGAAACTTTTAGGGAAATGAAATTTATAAGACTCGTTATTATTTTTATCATTGAAATTGCGCTTGCGGTATTAATCATGCTTTTAAGAGGCGTTTCTTTTACGATGATGAATTTGTCAGATCATTTCTTTATCGTCGGTGTTATTATTGGACTTCCTTCAATCGTTGCCATTACCCAAGCTTTCAGATTATTTTATGGATTTAGATATGCAGCTCGTATTTTTATTACACCAAATTACAGAAAGATTTATCCATCTTTTAAAGATTTCGAAGAAACTAAAACGGGTGGAGAGAAAAATCATACGTTTTTTGGTGAAGTATTAATAGCAAGTCTTTTAGTGATTTTTATTGCTGGATACTTATCTGGGGTTGTCATGAATGGACGTTAAAAAAAAGCAACATAAACAATTTTTAATCACTTATATTTCATATATCGCAACCATCATAGCTACCATTAGTGTAGCTATTTTATCTTATATACTTTTTCAATCAGACTGGGCATATTTAATTATTTTTATACTACTTTTGATTTTATTATTCGCTAGTTATCGCTTTAAAAAAGCGCTATATTTAATCATTCATCGGGCTTATATGGAACACATCCTTGATGATGTGATTGATCCAATCGATTTAAGACCTGATTATGATACCATTGATGTTCAAAAGAAATTACTCAAACAAGGTTACAAGTTACACTATACGGGTAATCAATATGTAATATTAATTAAAATTGTAAAAGACACACAAATTAGAAAAATTTTTCAACATCATATTTTGCATGTTGCAGTCATTTTATTTGATTCCAAATTAAAATATTATCAAACACAAGTCGATGATTTAATTAATGAAATTCAGTTTAAATCTCAAACAGAAGACAAAAAAAGAATTGATCGATTGTTGATTACACAATATAAACAAGTCGATGAATTTAATGAGAAAGAACGTTTAGCGATTAATGAAATTATTTTTATTAAAACAGACAAGCACATCGTATCAACGATTAATGTTGGATTATTAAAATCACCACCGATTGCGCTTATGCTTGCTTCAAAAACATATCGACCTTCAACATACTATCAAATACATTTAGATGATATTTACGACGCATTAAAATAAAAAATAATCCATGACAATTGCCATGGATTATTTTTTTAACTTCAATCTAATTTAGTTAACCTGTAATGATACAGAAGTAGTAATAGAATAAAAGCGAGAGAAGCACTTACCGAGTAAATTCTATAACTTAGGAATCCTGTTAATACATGAAACAACAATAATCCCATAAGTAACACAAATATTGGTTTAATCAAATGAAATAAAAACCGGTGCGATAGTGTCATATTTACGATTGAACTCGGCTTGTCTTTATGTTTGTACCAATGATAACTCGTTAAATATCCAACTGTAGAAAAAATAAACA
>JAQCDH010000002.1 GCA_027620815.1 Bacillota bacterium
CTAAATTATAAGTTGCAAGCGGATCTTTTCTCAATGATGCTTGATGTAATAACTCATAAATACGCAAATGATCTTTTGGTGTTTCTTTCATCAGTGACATGGCAAGTTGATTCATGGATACAACATGACTCAATGTAACTGCTTTTTCTAAATAAAATCTTGATTTGTCTAGGTCTTTTAAGGTTCCTTTTCCATTTGCATACGCAAGACTTAACATATATAGTGCGTGCGGGTGATCAAATGAGGCTGCTTTCTCCATTAAAGTAAATGCGTTATCGTGTTGTTTTTGTTTGATGTAGATGTTAGCTAAAGCAAAACTTGCATGCGACAACTCTAAGTCAGAACTTTTTTGTAAATAATAAATCGATTCCATGTCTTCTTTCTTAGAGAGATGCATCATCGCTTTCTTAAATAATAATAGGGCATCATTTGCCTGAATGCCTTTTTCCATAAATGACACGCTTAAAGATTGATTAAAATATTTCCCTTTTTTTTGAAATAACTGATAAAGCGTGTCATAACTTTCAAGAAGGTGTTGTTCGGATGCGATTTGAAAATAGTGGATGGCTTCTTCTTGGTTGGTTTTCATAAACATGCCTTGGTATAACAAGCTACCATACAGGTGACATGCAAAAGGATCTTTTGCATGAACATATCTCATTAATAAGGGTTGTGCTTCAAGAAAGATTTGATACGCTTTGACTGGATGATAATAAGGTAATTTTTCTACTTGTAAATATTTTGCATATAGTGTCATTGAAAGTGGGTCTTTTTTATCATACCCTTTTTCTAATTGCTCCATGATTCTTATTAAATGACTTTGATCCACATTAAGTCGTTCTAATAGTTTTGCATAATAAAAATGATACTCACCTTCATATGTATGAAGGTGTTGATTGATTTCATAGAGTGCTTCATTCATAGATAGTTGTTGATTTGACTCAAAAAAATAATGTTTTAATAACGGGGTCATAAATAAGCCTTTATCAAACGTTCGTAAATATCATAACCTTGTTGATTTAAATGAAGTCCATCAATATGAAGTGATTGACATAAGACATCTCCACATAAAAACGCATCATACATATTAATGATAATTGCATTTGAAATGTTATTTTTCATCTTTTCTTTTAATTCAAATACGCGTTTAGATGTTCTTGGTTGATCTTGGATTTCAAAATAAGAAGGGTCAATTGGAAGCGGTAAAATCACATGTACATCATACATGGATAGCGCGTCAACAATTCGTTGAATTCTTGATACAATTGTGTCGTCATCATCATTTGTAAAGACGATATCATTGGTGCCTATATGAATAAATACACGGTGAGGTTGCCACATATGAATCGCATCTAATCGTTTCATTAAACCTTCTGTGGTATCACCAGCAATCCCTTGTTTATGAATATCAATGGTAGGTTTATAATACGCAACCATGGAATCACCAACAAGAATGTTATTCACTTTTTTTGGATACGCATGGAAATGTTTTACTTTAGTTTCATAATCTTTTTGAATGACATCCCATATGGGTTTGAATTTTGGATTCATGAACTTTTCAACTCCATTAATGCATCTCTTAATTCAGCGGCACGTTCAAAATCAAGTGCTTTTGCTGCATCTAACATCGCTTTCTCTATTTCTCTAATCAGTTTCTTTTTATTTTCTTTATTCATGACTTTTTTAACTTTGTCTTCACCAATCACTTGACGAATGGAGATATCATCACGAATCGCTTTTTGAATGGTAATCGGTTCTGTCCCATGTGTTTCATTAAAGTCTTGTTGCTTCTTGCGTCTTCTATCTGTTTCTTTGATTGCGTAATCCATTGCTGAACTCATTGAATCTGCATATAAAATAACACGTCCATTTTGGTTCCTAGCGGCACGACCAATCGTTTGAACAAGTGAGCGTTCACTTCTTAAAAACCCTTGTTTATCCGCATCTAGTATCGCAACCAAACTAACCTCAGGTAAATCAAGACCTTCTCTAAGTAAGTTAATGCCGATTAACACATCATAAATACCTTTTCGTAAATCAGTTAATATTTGAATACGCTCAAGTGACTTAATTTCACTATGTAAATAGGCGACTTTTAGACCCATCTTTTTAAAATAAGCCGTTAAATCTTCACTCATACGAATCGTTAACGTTGTGACTAAAACGCGTTCATTTTTCTTTGTTCTTTCTTGAATTTCAAAAAAGAGATCATCCATTTGACCCATTGTTTTTCTTACTTCAACAATTGGATCTAGTAAATAGGTTGGACGAATGATTTGTTCAACGACTGGGAGTTTTTTCTCTAATTCATAATCTCCAGGTGTCGCTGATAAATAAACCACTTTATCAACTTTGTGTTCAAACTCTTCAAATTGTAAAGGCCTGTTATCAAGAGCAGATGGTAATCGAAAGCCGTGATCAACAAGTGTTGTTTTTCTTGAACGGTCACCAAAATACATCCCTCTAATTTGAGGCATCGTGACATGTGATTCATCAATGATCATTAAAAAATCTTTCCCGAAGAAATCAATTAAAGTAGAAGGTGTTTCACCAGCTTCACGAAGTGCTAAGTGTCTTGCATAGTTTTCAATCCCGCTACAAAAGCCGATTTCAGTCATCATTTCAATATCATATTTCGTACGTTGTTCGATACGTTGCGCTTCTAGTAATAAATTACGTTCTTTAAAATATAAAATTTGATCTTGCAGTTCGTTTTTAATACGACGAATCGATTCTTGAAGTTTTTCTTTATCCGTAACAAAGTGTGATGCAGGAAACAAGGTCATCATTTCCATTTGATCGATGGTCTGTCCTGTTAAGACATCAAACCGTTTAATCGAATCAATTTCTTTTCCAAATAAAGAAACGCGAATACCATGTGCATGCTCATATGCAGGAATGATTTCTATGACATCCCCTCTGACACGAAAGGTGCCTCTATGAAAATCAATATCATTACGTTCATACGTCATGTGAACAAGTTCGTTTAAAATACCATCTCGTCCAATCTTATCACCTTTACGTAACACGAGCATGGAACCTTGGTAATCTTCAGGATCACCAATTCCATAAATACAAGATACTGATGCAACAACAATCACATCATCCCGCTCTAATAACGAAGAGGTTGCACTATGTCTAAGTTCATCAATTTCATCATTAATAGACGCATCTTTTTCAATATATAAATCTTTTCCGACGACATACGCTTCTGGTTGATAATAATCATAATATGAAATAAAATATTCAACGCGATTATTTGGAAAAAACGCTTTTAATTCAGCGTATAATTGTCCAGCTAATGTTTTATTTGGCGCGAGTACAAGTGTTTTTTTACCTAATGTTTGAATGATGTTTGCCATTGTATAGGTTTTACCTGTTCCTGTTGCACCAAGTAAGACTTGTTGTTTGTGTGTATTAAAATTTTGAACGAGTATTTTAATTGCCTCAATTTGATCACCGCGTGGTTCAAAAGGGGCTTGTAAGTTAAATATCATATGATCACCACTTCTATTATATCAAGAGAATGAAAAAACGCCGAATATCGGCGTTTTATGTGTTATCTTGGGTTTTTGATTTGTGCATGTGCGGCTGCAAGTCTTGCAATCGGCACTCTAAATGGAGAACATGACACGTAAGATAATCCAATATTGTGGCAGAATTCAACGGATGATGGGTCACCACCGTGTTCACCACAAATTCCTAATTTAAGATTTGGACGTGCTTCTTTACCTAACGTCGATGCCATTTTCATAAGTTTACCAACACCACGTTGATCGATATGTTGGAATGGATCTTCTTCAAATATTTTCTGTTCGTAGTAATCGCCTAAGAATGTTGCTGCATCATCACGAGAAAATCCAAACGTCATTTGCGTTAAGTCGTTCGTACCGAAACTGAAGAATTCAGCTTCTTTTGCAATTTCATCTGCAAGTAATGCCGCACGAGGAATTTCAATCATGGTACCTACTAAGTACTTAAGATCAATCCCAGATGTTTTAATAATTGCATCTGCGGTTTCAACAACCACTTTTTTAATTGCTTTTAATTCACGGACTTCACCAACAAGTGGAATCATGATTTCTGGAATGACAGTAAGTCCTTCTTTCGTCACTTCAATGGCTGCTTCAATGACAGCTTGTGTTTGCATACGTGCAATTTCTGGATAGGTTACAGATAAACGTACACCACGGTGTCCTAACATTGGGTTTGTTTCATGTAAGGAATCAATGACTTGTTGTAAGTCTTTAAATGACATATTCATTTCTTTTGCAAGTGCTTCAATGTCATCTTTTTGTGTTGGTAAGAATTCATGTAGTGGTGGATCCAAGTAACGAATGGTTACGGCGTACCCTTTCATTGCTTTGTATAATCCTTTGAAGTCTTCTCTTTGCATTGGAAGTAATTTTGCAAGTGCTTTTTCTCTTGCTTCTACATTTGGTGCAACGATCATTTCACGCATTGCTGCAATTCTTGATTCTTCAAAGAACATATGTTCTGTTCGACATAAACCAATGCCTTGTGCACCAAAGTCATATGCGACCGTTGCATCATGTGGATTGTCAGCATTGGCACGAACATCTAGTTTACGAATTTCATCTGCCCAACCCATGATGACGCCAAAGTTTCCTGAGACCGTTGCATCTACAGTTTTGACTTCTTTGTTATATACTTTACCAGTTGACCCATCTAATGAAATCCAGTCGCCTTCTTTAAATGTTTGACCATTGACTGTGAATGTTTTGTTGTGTTCATCAATACGTAATTGGGATGCACCTGATACACAGCATTTACCCATACCACGGGCAACGACTGCTGCGTGAGATGTCATACCCCCACGTGCTGTTAAAATTCCTGATGCAACAATCATTCCTTCGATATCTTCAGGTGATGTTTCAACTCGTACTAAAATCACAGGTTGTTTTGTTTCAGCAACCATTTCTCTTGCACGGTCTGCATCAAATGCAACACGTCCTGTCGCTGCTCCTGGAGATGCATTTAGACCTGTTGTTAAGACTTCAGCATTTGCTAAATCTTCAGCATCAAATTGTGGATGTAATAATGTATCTAATTGGTTTGGTTCTACTTTGAGTAATGCTTGTTCTTTTGTAAGGACACCTTCATTGACTAAATCAATGGCGATTTGTAAAGCTGCTTGTGAGGTACGTTTACCATTACGTGTTTGTAAGAAATAAAGTTTTCCTTGTTCGATGGTAAATTCCATATCTTGCATGTCTTTATAATGTGCTTCTAAAATATCAACAAGTCTAACGAATTCGTTATAAACAGCTGGGTTATCTGTTGCAAGTTCAACAATTGGTTTTGGTGTACGAATCCCGGCAACAACGTCTTCACCTTGTGCATTAAATAAGTATTCACCATATAATTCTTTTTCACCAGTTGATGGGTTTCTAGAAAATGCAACCCCTGTTCCTGATGTTTCGCCCATGTTACCAAAGACCATGCCTTGAACGTTAACAGCAGTTCCCCAGTTATAAGGAATTTGGTGTAAACGACGGTATGTGTTTGCACGTGGGTTATCCCATGAACGGAAAACCGCAGTAATGGATTCAATGAGATGTTCTTTTGGGTCTTGTGGGAAAGGTTGACCTTTTAATTGTTCGTATTTTGTTAAAAATTGAGAAACAAGTTCTTTTAAGTCGTTTGCATCTAAATCTGTATCTGCTTCAACGCCTTTTGCTTCTTTCATTTTTTCTAATAAGTGTTCGTAATTTGATTTTGGAATGTCCATGACAACATCACTAAACATTTGAATAAAACGACGATATGAGTCATATGCAAAACGTGGATTATTTGTTTTTTTAGCAAGTCCTTCAACAGAAATATTATTTAAACCTAAGTTTAAAATGGTATCCATCATCCCTGGCATTGACGCACGAGATCCCGAACGCACTGAAACTAAAAATGGTTCATTCGCATCGCCAAATTTTTTTCCACTTTCTTTTTCAGTTGCAGTTAATGCTGCAAAAATTTGATCTATGATGTCTTGAGAAATAGTTTTTCCTGCATCATAATAAGCATTACATGCTTCTGTCGTCACTGTAAATCCTTGTGGAACTGGTAATCCTAAACGAGACATCTCTGCTAAGTTTGCACCTTTACCTCCAAGGAGGTTACGCATGGATTGATCGCCATCTTTGAATAAGTATACGTATTTACTCATTGTATTTCCTTTCTTTTATTAAGCTATTTTTTTATATAATTTATAAAGTGGATTTTTAGGTCGTGGGAAGCCAACGACATTGGCAAATGGTAAATGCACCATTTGTGAATCACGAATACCTACAACAACACCATGGATGCCATCATTAAGTATTTCTGTGGCATATGTTCCCATACGCGATGCTAAAATTCTATCTTCACTATCTGGATGACCACCACGTTGAATATACCCTAATACGGTTGCACGTGATGCAAACCCAGATAATTCTGTAATTTCTTTGGCAAGTGCATGGACATCAAACATGTTTTCAGTAACAACGATAATCGCATGTCTTCTGCCTTTTTCTTTGTGTTTTTTTAATGTTTCAATAATATCTTCTTTTTTTACAGGATTTTCAGGTGTCACAATGAATTCTGCACCCCCACAAATCCCTGCAAACAACGCTAAATCACCACAACTTCTCCCCATCACTTCAACAATCGAACAACGTTGATGAGATTGAGAGGTATCTCTTAATTTATCTAAAGCATCCACAATCGTTTCAACAGCAGTTGAAAATCCAATGGTATAATCTGTGCCTGCAATATCATTATCAATCGTACCAGGAAGTCCAATGACTTTAAATCCTAACTTTGATAAATCCATCGCACCTCGGTATGTACCATCTCCACCAATAGCAATGAGTGCTTCGATGTTTCTATTTTTCATATTTTCAATGGCTTTTTTTTGATAAGCGACATCATGAAATTCAGGGACTCTTGCAGTGCCTAAAAACGTTCCACCTGAACTTAACATACCAGAGACACTTTGATGATCAAGTAAAACCATATCATCATCAATGAGCCCTTGATAACCGTCTTTTACACCATAAACATGGTGCCCTAAAGATTCTGCTGAACGTACGACTGCACGGACAGCTGCATTCATGCCTGGTGCATCGCCACCAGAGGTTAAAACAGCAATATTCATAATGTTCCTTTCAATACAAAATACCTTAAATATTATAACATATAATCACCATGCACATACGCAAAACCCTTTAATTTTTATCTTTTTACTAAAGATATCTCATTTATGATAAAATAAAAGAAAAACGAAAGAGATGTCAACCATGAAAAATTTAGTTGGAAATGCATTGTTAGGACAATCCGGAGGTCCAACTTCAGTCATTAATGCCAGTGCCGCTGGTGTTTTTATTGAAGCACTCAACCAAGAAAACATCACGGGTGTTTTTGGAGCAGTTCACGGAATTAAAGGAATTTTAGAAGAAGATTTTATTGATATTTCTAAAGAAGATTTAGACGAGTTAAAACGTCTTAAAAATACACCTTCTTCATCCATCGGTAGCGTCCGTTATAAATTAAAAGATCCTAAAAAAGATGATTCAGAATATAAACGTTTACTTGAAGTCTTTAGAAAATATAACATCCGTTATTTCTTTTATAACGGTGGTAATGATTCCATGGATACCTGTAATAAAATCTCTAAATTCTTTAAAAAAGAAGGCTTTGATTGCAATGTCATGGGGGTTCCTAAAACCATTGATAATGACTTAAATGTGACCGATCACTCACCAGGATACGGGAGTGCTGCGAAATATGTTGCAACCACATTTATGGAATTATTTCATGATGCAACCGTTTATGATCAACCGATGATTACCGTGGTTGAAGTCATGGGTCGTAATGCAGGATGGTTAACAGCTGCTGCTGCGCTTGCTCAGTATAAAGGTCAAGGACCTGACTTATTGTATTTACCAGAAAAAACATTTGATCCAGAAGTTTTCTTCAGTGATGTTGATAAAGTCTTAAAACAAAAAGGAAAAGTGATAGTTGCCGTTTCTGAAGGCATTAAAACTAAAGATGGTAAATATGTTCCTGAACTGTATCAAGAACTTAAAAAAGATGCGTTTGGACATGCGCAATTAGGTGGAACAGCACAAGCACTTGTTTCAGAACTAGGAAACCGTTTCAATGTTAAATTACGTGCCATTGAATTTTCATTGATGCAACGAAGTGCCGCACATCTAGCTTCTAAAGTGGATGTCACAGAAGCATATAATGCAGGACGTAAAGCGGTACAAGCTGCGGTCGCTGGTGTCACAGATAAAATGATTGGATTTAAACGTGTGTCATCTCATCCTTATAAAATTAAGTATGTCAGAATCCCACTTCAAAAAGCAGCCAATGAAGAACAAAAAGTCCCTCTCCATTGGATTAAAGAAGATAACACAGGACTCACACAAGACTATATTGATTATGCCTTACCTTTAATACAAGGTGATGAAAAAGCAAAACTAGAAGATGGACTTCCAAGATTTGCAAAACTTAAAAAAATTAGAGTACAAAAAAAATAACAAAACAGGTCATCTCTTTAGATGACCTGTTTTTATTTATAAAAAAACACTTCCTAATAAAGGAAGTGTTTAACAATCAATTATGGTAACAATCCGAGTAAACTATCAATAATACCAGAATCTAATTCTTCAAGTAGTTGTAGAATTGCTGCATCATTCACATCATTTTCATCAAGTCCTGTTATAACAGCTTGTAGACTTGTCACATCTGTAATGTTAAGTAATTCAACTGCTTCTATCACTGCTAAAATTTCTTCTTGAGTAATTTCACCAGTTACTGCTAATACTTCATTAGGAATCGCAACAGATTGTTGATTTTGAATGAGACCATCAATAACAGCGTATAAGTATGCTGAGGCTAAGACAGTTTCTCTTTCAGCAGGAGTTAATGCTGTAAAGACTTCAAATGAGAAATCAAGTTCATCTATTGTTGTAATTTCAAGGACAGCAAACGCTTCAACAAGATTTCTTAATTCTTCAGCAGTTAATCTTCTTTGACCATCCACAACAACAAAGCTATCTGATGGTAAGTTAAATGACTCTGGTGTTTCACTAAATAAGTCTAATACTGCTTCAGATAAGAAGAGTCTTGAAAGTTTTTCTCTTAAGTAACTTGATGCTAAGAAACGATCTAAGTCATCTTCGTTTGTATCTGCATTGATGTTTTCACCAATTAAATCAGTAATGAAATTAAAGACATTTTCATCAAGTGCTGTTGGATCAACTGGAACATACGTCACTGCAGTTAATAATGCTTTAAGTTCTGCTCTTGAAATATATTCGACACTAAATCCTTCGTCAGCTTTAAGATCACTTGGAACGCCTAAATCAACATTACCAAATAAATCTACAAGCGCTTCTGGTAAGAAAGGTAATAAGACATCATCTAAGTTTTCATTATCTAAGTATTGACCAATCACTGTGTATACAATATTTGAATTTAAGATGACATCAATACGTTGATTTTCAAAATCATCTGTGACTGCATAGCCTCTTAATAATCCGAGTGCAGTTGTAATACTTGGTGATTCTACTAAGTCTGCCATCATCTGTCTTACTGTGTCTATATCCATGAGTCCTAAGACATACAAGACATCTGCAAGTGCTTCAAGTTCAGAAACAAGAACAAATCCATTTGCATCTAATAATGTAGCATCAAGTTCAACGAATGTTGAAGGGACAGTTGCGATATCTTGACGATCATTTGCAACTTTAATTGCGTATGCTTGTAGTGCTTCATTTTGAATGGCATTCGATGCATAACTCATTAAGATATTAGAATCAAATAAGACATCTAACTCTCCAGCTGCATATAAATCATCTAATGTATTAAAGGTAAATAATCCATTAGAGTTTAAGAAAACATCTGCAATATCTCTTAACGTTAATAATTCTGAAGCAAGTAATACTTTATTTGCATCAAGTGCATTTTCACTTAATACGAATAATGAACTTTCAAGTGGAACGTTATTGAGTAAATCGCTATCAATTGCAACAAATTCTCTTGCAATTTCAATGACTGTGTCAAGCACACTATATGGCTGGTAAGAGACATTGAGTAATTTATCAGCAACAGCAACAATAAAGTCTGATTCTAAAATAAATTCTAAGTTTGTTTTTCCATCAGTTCCTACCAAGTCTAAAACTTCAATGAAGTCATTTAATCCTGCTAAATCTAATGTGTATTGATTTTCTGAGAAATCAATTCTTAAACCAGCAAGTATCAATGCTTCCAAGTCATCACTGTTCATAATAAACATATCATATTCAGTACTGAACGTAAATAATCCATATTTAGGAGATGTGAAGTCTAAGAAACGACCATCGATATCAAGTGATGCTTCAAAGAGTGTAACTGCGAAATCATTTGCAACGTTTGCTAACATGTTTCTATTGAGTGAACTTGTTAAGAAGTTAGATACAACGCCTAATACGATTTCAGATTCAGCAAGTAATGCAACATCTGCTGGATCTACTGCTCTAACGAGACCAGCAAATTCTGCGACTTCTTCAACAGTTCTTTCTAGGAATAAATCTCTAACAATATTTAAACCAGAAGCATCTTTAACATCAACTAAGATCGAAATAAGAGGTTTTAATAACGCTTGTAACGAATTATTTTTTAACGTATTATTTTCTATAATATTTGCAGGTAATTCTAATTCATATCCATAGACATTTTCAACAATGAGTTGTCCTAGTTCAAATAATTTTAATGCAGATGCTCTAAAGATTTCAGAATCATCTAATACACCAAATGTTTGATTAAATACAACTGGATCATTAAATGGATCAATCACATCTAGTGATAATGTTCTAAAGCTTGAATTTGTAAATTCAGTGACTTTGTTTGAAGAAAGTTCAATATTTTCATTGAGTGCACCCGCAAATGCAATGACAAACTTCACAAGTCTGTTATATTCTGCTGTCCATGCAACACCAGATGCAAATTGTACTTCAAGTGATGCTGGTACATCAAAATACAATCTTAATGCTGGCATATCTTCTACCATTAACATGAGTTGTTTAAAGTTTGCTACAAGTAATTTAGAATATGTATTGCCTTCTTCAGCAACCATGAAGTTTTCAAATGCAGCACTTGTTAATAGTGGACCAAAATCTAATCCTTCAACGCCTAAAACTTCATTTGTTTCTTCATGTAAATAATGTGAAGTTGCATACACAAGATTTAAGGCAACACCTAATTCATAAGCTGCATCAAAATCTTGTGGAACAACAACATTCGCTGCTCCTAAATTATTAAGTGCTTCTAAGAACAATGAACGGTCTAACGCTTGAACGAGTTGTAATGATGTTAATCTTTGTACAACAATTGTTGCATCCGCAGCTGATAAGCTACCAAATGCATTTCCTGCTGCAGCTAAGTTTTCTAAGCTTAAATCTTGAGAAATGGTATATAGTCCTTCAAGCGATGTAAATTTGTACCCAACTTCAACAACATCGAGTAAGGTTAGGATTTCTTGAATGACATTAATACTTACTTCAGTTCCTAAAATAGGTTCAACAAGTGTATTTAATGTATGGTCTGCAGTAGCGACTAAAATTTGTGAGTTTGCAACAATTCCACCAACCACAAGTTTCAATGTACCAACGTTTGGTCCTAAAATATCATCAACAAGGGCAAGTGTGTCAACTAGTTCTCCACCTGTAGATGCGAGTGCATCTTCAAGTCCCCAGAATGATAACTCATAATAGCCTGCTGCGAGTTCAGCTACTGTTAAAAATAATGTTACAAGTACATTATATTCAGCAGCCCACGCGGCACTTTCAGGACTTGATGCAAGTAATACTTCAGGAACAATAATCGTTTCATCTAAGCCTGCTTCAATAAGTGCAGATTCAATAGAGTATGCTAAATTTGGAACGAGTAATTGTGAGTTTAATGTGCCCTCTTGAACAAGTAATAATCCTGCAAGTGCATCACTCAATAATAACTCCGTAAAATCAACATCTTCAATTGGCGTTAATCCTGGTTCCATGTTTTCATGTAAGTATGCAGACATTCCGTATACTAAATTAAATAAGAATTCAACTTCAAGTGCAGCATCAAAACTTGCAGGAACATAAACGTTTTCAACACCTAAGAAAGCAAGAAGACTTTCTGTGTTTGCTTGATCAAGTGCTCCTAAAAGTTGTAAATCTTTAAGTGCTGCAATGAGTGTTCCAAATTCAGTTGGTGTTAATGAACCAAATGCATAACCAAGGTTTGCTGATCCTCTTAAGTCTAATGCCTCAGTTGCACCTAGAAGTCCTTCTAATGTTGTAAATTCCGAAGTCACAACAAGAATATCAAGTAACGTATCAACCTCAGCTGCAAGATCAAGTGCGAGTGCACCTGTGTTATCTGCAAGTAATGTTAACAATAACGCTTGAGTATCTGCGTCTTCAACAACAAAAGGTAGGACATCTTCGAAGTTGTTTCCAACTTGTTCAATGAGTTGAGACTCAGAAAGTAAGGTATTAAGTGCGCTTCTTAATGATGCAAGATCTGCTTCATTTGCTAGAACATCGTCTATGAATGCAACTGCATCTGTTTCACCAGATGTAAGATCTAAAATATCTTGAAGTGTTGCAAAATCATAAACATCTTCTAAAACATCAAGTAATGTATTAAGTTCTTGACCTAAGTCAATGGTCAATCCATTTTCATCAAATAATAATGTGTCTAATAAATCTTTTGTTTCTTGATCTTCAACAAATGCATCAAGTAATACAGGTGCTGCTTCATTGAGTGCTGCATTGACTAAAACTGAATCGTCAAATACATATCCAACAAGTAGGCGTACAGTTGGTAGGTTATTTTGAGCGACACGGTCTACAAATTCAATCACATCTTCGTTACCAGCAAGTAATTCATTCGCTGTTAACGTAACAAGTGCTCCAAAGATTTGTCCAAAGGTATCAAATTCAGCATCAAAATCTAAATTATTAACAGTCTCATTTAAAGCTTCATCAAGTTCAGCTGCAACATCAGCGTCAAATGCACTGTATAATGCAAAGTCAACTGCTGTAGGAAGTAATGCTGAAACGATTTCAACTTGTGTGACTTCATCTAATGTTGCATTTAAGAAATCTTCACCATCTTCAGTGAGTAATGCATCAAGTGCGTCTTCTTCAAGAAGTTGAGCAACACTAAATGAACCATACTGAGATAATACAACTTCTAATAAGTCTGCAATATTGTAAAGATCACCATTTTCTCCATAGAAGAATTCTGTGTCGTTTAAAACTTCAGCGAGTGCATCTTTTAAATATGCTTCGCGTTCAGCAACTGGTAACCATTCGATATTTGCTTGAACATCTTCAAGTTCTAAGACGTATTCTAAACCTACGTTTGCAACTTTAATGAGTTGTAAGTCAGCAAGTGCTCTTAAGACATCAGCAAGTGCAGTTGCTTGTGCATTGGTTAAATCAGCAAGTGCTTGAGTATCTTCAGCAAGTGCCAAGACGTCTTCTAAGTCTCCTACTGCAACAACTTTTTCAAAAATAATACCTAATGCTGCAAGTTCTAACTTCCAGTCAATGTCAGCAAGTTCAGCAAGTGCTGCTTGTGTTGCTGCACCATCAGATAACTCTAATCCAGTAAGCTCTTCGAGTAAACCATCCGCTGCAAGATCAGATCCCACTTCTAAGAATGAAATAAGAACACCTGAATCACCAACAAGTCCTAAAATGTCTTGAACGGCTTCAACATCATCACTACTTAAAGTGTTGACATCAAAATTCTCTGATAAATAACCAGCTTCATAAGCACTTTGTACAATATCAGTAACAACATTTAGCTCATCGCGTAAATTAAAGTTTTGAGTTTCTGTTAACTCTGTCTCAAATACCCAATCAAATAATCCTTCTTGAATTCCAGCAAATACCGGTCTCACTTGTAGTGGTTCAATAAGTTCATGTGCATCTACTTCACCAAAAACATCCCCACCATCTTCGAAATTTAAATTATTGGTAGTGGATGCTAAAACGACAAGTGGTAATAATAAGAAAATCGCAGTAATAAATCCACGGACAGCACCAAATGCTCCACCGATTAAACGATCGGTAGATTTTTTAATGACTTTCGCATGAATAACAGGATTTTTAATGGTTTCAGCACCATTATTTTCTTTATCTTTTTCAGTCGCAAACGTAACACTTTCAACTTTGAATACTTTTTGTACATGTTTTTCTAAAACATATTTGTAAAGTAATCCAAACCCAACGAAGGAAATAAACCAACGTACGACAGTGTATAAAACTAAGAATGTAACAATTCTTACAAAGACATCAACAAGTCCATAAAGTAATGTAATCACTTCTGTTCTTGTTAAATAAGCAAGTAGTTCTGTTGATACAGTACCTGATAAGTTTGCTTCAATTTGAGCAATCAAATCTGCTTGTGGTAATGAATTCACAACAGAAACTCCTGATACAATCCATAAAATGATAAATGATAAAATAATGTTGACGAGTGTAAAATATCCTGATTTTGCCGCTCCTCTAAAATATCCAAGAGCAAAATGTAGCAATACAAAAAGGATAATCACACCCCATTGAAATAATTGCATAAACGCCTACCTTTCCTCGCGCATGTGCGCGTCTTAATAAATAACACTAATATTAATCGTATCTAATTTTAACATATTTTTATGTTTTTGATATGATTTTAGTTCATTTTTTTTAATACTTATCTGAAATTTTACGTTTTTTTAACATTTAAAAATGATTGACCAACAAATGACGTTTTTTCTTTATAAATTTGCTTTAAAAGGCGCACCTTAAATAGCCCATTTTTGATGATGTGTTTATACAATTCTAATGTCTTCGGAAAAACAGTCATTTCAAATGCTTCTTTACCATCATGACAGTTTAAAAAGGCCATATCTTCATTGTTTTTTGTTTTGATGATTTTCATTGAAACAATGCGTATGTAAAGGTCTTGGGTTGACGTGATATCACTAATATAAATCGTTTGTATTTTTTGAAGGTATACATTTGGATCATAAAGTATTTGAAACCCTAATGCTTCTTGCTCTAATTTGGCAAGTGTTTCTAAATCATATTCGTCATGTTCTGTCATTTTGACTTGATCCAAATAAAGCATATATTCTATGTCACTTAAGCTCACATGCTCAACAAGTGTCTGTCTCGTATGTCCTAAATCATCAAAACAACCTGCATGTATCATTTGAAGCATTTGACGCTCAGAAACATAATCTTTTAGCCACGTCTTCATTGTTATCCATGAATTTAGGTCACCTTCTTTTCGATGACTTAAAATATTTGCAACTGTTTTTTGACCAATGGATTTTACTATGGTAAGTGGAGGTAATAAATGACGGGCATCGATTATTTGAAACGCGTCTGTACTCGTTTTAATATTTGGCGGTAACAGTGTAATGCCTTGTGTTTTTAAATCTTTCATATAGTCATCAATCGCTGTTTCACTACCAATCACAGAATTCATAAGCGCTTGCATAAAATAAATATAATAGTTGGCTTTTAAATAGGCCATTTGATAAGCAACCATGGCATAAGAAACACTATGGCTACGGTTAAATCCGTAATCAGAAAAACGAACAATTAACTCATAAACATCCGTGGCATCTTTTTCGCTTTGTCCATGTTGTATTGCTTTAGAGATGAAGCGAGTTGCTTCACTTTTTAACAATGCTTCATCTTTTTTAGAAATACCACGACGTAATAAATCTGCTTCAGCTAAACTATACCCTGCAAAGGCTTGCGCGATTTGCATGATTTGTTCTTGATAAATAATGATGCCAAACGTTGATGTTAAAAAAGGAATAAATGAAGGATGCATATGTTCATATGATTGACCATGACGTCTTTCAACATACGTATCTATAAACGCCATAGGTCCTGGTCGATATAAGGCAAGTAATGCGACAATATCTTCAAAATGAGTAGGCTTTAGTTGTCTTAAGACTTGTCTCATCCCATACGATTCTAATTGGAAAATACCATCCGTTTTTGCATCTGTTAGTAAGTTGTATGTTTTTATATCGTCATAAGGAATCGTTGATAAAGAAAAGTTTGGATCCGTTTTTTGAATTTCTTTTTTTACATCATCAATGATTTTTAAATTTCTAATGCCTAAAAAATCCATTTTAAGTAACCCAATGGATTCTAATTCTTTTGCTTCAAATTGTGTTTGATAAAAAGGATAAGGTCCTTTTGTGAGTGGGATATATTGATCGAGTAGTTCTTTAGATAAAATCACACCCGCAGCATGCGTCCCTGTTTGTCTAGGAAGTCCCTCAATTTGATTGACTGCTTCATAAAATGTTACCATTTCATGATCAAGGGGATCGATCTCATCTTTCGTAATGGCTTCAGTAAAGCCTTTAATACGAGATGCAGAAAGTCCGTATATTTTAGCTAAATCACGAATAGCAGACTTCTTACCAAATGTTTGATAGGTCACAATGGATGCAATATGTTCACTCCCAAATCTTTTTTGCGCATACAAAATGACATCATCTCGTTTATCATCTGGAAAATCCATATCGATATCAGGCATCGATGCGCGTTCAGGATTTAAAAATCTTTCAAAGAGTAAATCATAATGAATCGGATCGACTTCAGTAATACCTAAAACATAAGCTACTAAAGATCCAGCAACACTTCCTCGTCCTGGACCAACATAAATATCATGTGTTTTTGCATATTTAATGATGTCATACACAACAAGAAAATAATCTTCAAATCCTAATGAAAAAATGACGGATAATTCAAACTTAAGCCGTGATTGATACTCTTCATTAAGTACTTTATCTTTGTTTTTAAAACGTTTTTCAAGACCGACAGATGCGAGTGACTCTAAGTATTCTTTAGAAGTTACGCCTTCATCTAGAGGAATTTGAGGTAACTTGAACTTAGGAAACTTTAAATCAAATTGGTGGTGACTAATAAATGCTTCCATATGACTCTGAAGTTCTGGATACGATTGATAGATGGTTTTTAATTC
Source organism: Bacillota bacterium (assembly GCA_027620815.1). Classification (GTDB taxonomy): domain Bacteria; phylum Bacillota_I; class Bacilli_A; order Acholeplasmatales; family Acholeplasmataceae; genus UBA8290. Next base: position 17,035 of record JAQCDH010000002.1, read on the forward strand.
TTGTTGAGAAAGAAGATGAAACTTTCCTTCTTTTATTGGATGATTCCCAATTTGATGGAGATTTTTTGACATCGTAACATCAGTATCATTCACATGATGACTAAGATGTACTAAAATCGCAGGTATGAGATATTCTTGACTCAATTTTAGATGCAAAGACTTATAAAATGTGTCATCATCTTCTGATTGAAACGAGACCCCTATTAAAAAATGTCTAAATTTATTTTTAAAAGCAAGCACAAGTGATTCGTAACGATCTTCATCATACACATTGTTCACACGATATAACGTGACACTTAATCCTTCTTGATAGCGCTCTAAAATTTCTAAAGAAACATGTTGATCTTGCATCAGTTGATTGATTAAAATTAAATGTTGATACCCAGTTTGATTCATCACCCCAAGAAACACGTCATACTCAATATCTTCATGGTGAATCATGATGTGTTGCGTTACAATTGGATGGAGGTTTTGTTTTTTAGCAGTTTCAAAAAAGGACAACATCCCATGAAGATTTTCATCTGCCAAGATAACGGTTTTAAATTGTCTACTTTTCGTTTCTTTAATGATGGTTTCAATTGTAAGTGTGCTTTTCAGAAATGAAAAGACACTTTGAATTCCTAAATAACTCAATATGACAACTCCATAACAAAAAAGTGCAGGCGCACTTTTTTATAGTTTTGCAAATGCCTCACCAAAAGCGACACATAATTCGTCATCTTCTTCAGTGGGTGTATAGTTCACTATCAATCCTTTTTGAAATAAATTTGCACCTGTTACATTAAGTCGATTTTCCCATAATGTCATCCACTCACCTTCGCCCCACCCATAAGAACCAAAAAGGCCAACATGTTTACCAACGATTAAACCTGTAATTTCTTCAAAAAAAGGTTCAAATTCAGTGTCCTCTAATTCATCTTCACCCATAGAAGGACATCCTAATAAAATTTTATTATAGTTAGAAACTTCAGATGGATCAACTTCATCAACAGTTGCCATTTTAACAACTACATGATTGTTTTCTAATCCTTCTTTAATTTTTTCAGCCATCATCTCAGTATTTCCTGTGCCGCTCCAATAGACTATTAATACATCTGCCATGATTTAATTCTCCTCATTGTGATCGCTAGAATCATTATAAATGAATTGTTGGTGTTTGTCAAAGCGGTCAACTGAGAAATATGTCTTTAAAATAAAACTAATATTAGAAGGAAACATGTTTTTTTACTTATGTTTTTAACCAATCTTCAATGAGACCTTGTTGACTGAAAAATTGATTTTTATAGAGTTGATAATAATGACCTTTTTTAGCAATGAGCTCTTCATGCGTCCCTTTTTCAATGATTTTTCCCATTTCAAGCATCACGATGATATCTGCTTCAACAATCGTTGATAATCTGTGTGCAACAATAAAACTTGTTCTGTCTTTTAAAATTGTTTTCGTTGCCTCTTGAATGATGAGTTCAGACTCTGAATCAATTGAGGAGGTAGCTTCATCTAATATTAAAATACGTGGGTTTGCAATGAGTGCTCTTGCAAAAGAAATTAATTGTTTTTGTCCAATCGATAATAAATTCCCGCCTTCACCAACTTCACTATCATATCCTTTTTCAAGCGTCATAATAAATGGATGGAGTCCAATCGCTTTAGACGCTACGATGACTTCTTCATCAGTGGCATCTAAACGTCCATATAAAATATTTTCTTTGATACTTGTTGAAAATAATTGCGGACTTTGAAGGACATATCCAAGTTGTTGATGTAACCACTGAAGACTTCTTTCTCTGTAGTCCTTGCCATCAATTTCAATACGTCCACTTTTTGGCTCATAAAATCTAGATAATAAATTAATCAGAGTTGTTTTACCAGATCCAGTGTGACCCACTAAGGCAACACTTTGACCTTTTTTAACATCTAAATTAAAATGATCTAAGATGATTTCGTCATCTTTATAATAAAAGGTTAAATCTTTGAAAGAAACTTGTCCTTGAATCGTTTCCCAGTTGTCTTTTTTTGTGTGCAGTAATGATCCATATGCATCTTCAACTTCTTTTTTATCAACGATTTCTGGTTGCGTCTCAATGAGTTCAACAATACGTTCAGCAGATGCTTGCGCATTTTGTAAATCCGCAATTTTTTCTGAAATCACAAGCATTGGTTCAAAAAAGTTAATGGTATACGCAATAATAAGTTGTAGCGTCCCAACTGTAATGATTTGATCAAGTACAGCAATACTTCCTGTTACCATCGTTACTGAAACTGCGACATATGCAATCACAAGTAATACCGATGTATACACAGCTGAAAGCATAATTGATTTAATACCTGCACGTTTTAAGTTTCCCGTTGACTGATAAAAATCAGTAAAATTTTCTGTTTCAATCACTAAACTTTTGGTTGTTTTTGCACCTAAAAAGGCTTCACTAAATTGTGCGGTGACATGTGAATTATGTTTTTTTGATAAACGTTCTTGCGTCAAAATTCTTTTTCTAAAAAACTGAGAAATTAAAAACATAATTGGAATAATCGTAACAATAATCAGTCCTAAGCGAATATTGGTAGCAAGTAAAGCAACCGTAATAAAGATCATGGAAAAAAACGCCCAAAGCATATCTAGTAAACCCCATGATATGACCTCAGATAACCTGGATGCATCAGAAGTCATGCGCGCCATCACCCAGCCTTGAGGTGTTTTATCAAAATAACTAAAAGATAATCGTTGTAAGTTATCAAAGGCTTGTCTTCTCAGTTCATGAGATACCGTTGCTTCAATTAAAATGGCTTGTTTAATAAAGGCCCAGACGAGAAGTCCAAATCCACTTGCAACAAGGACACTGATGATAATAAATGGAATGAGTGTTTCCATGTTTTTTTCAATGAAAAAAACATCGATCGCATACCGATTGAGCTGCGGGAAAATAATGTCTAAAACAGTAATTCCAGCCATAAATAAACCCAATTTCACTAAATGAGATTTGTTTTGAAAAACGATATCAATGACACGCTTCCAAGTAGAAAGTTGGACTTTTTTTAATCCATCAAATTCATCTTGCATCTTCGTCACCTCCCTCTAATGTTTTAAGGAAGTCTTCTTCAAGCTTACCTTGTATTTTCCAAAGTTCTTGATAAAGTCCAGCTTGTTTAGATAGTACTTCATGATTACCCACAGCCTGAACAAAACCTTGATCAATGACGATGATTTTATCTGCTTCTTTTGCAGTTGTCATACGGTGTGTAATAATAAGTGTGGTTTGTTTTTTGTTCATTTTTGATAATGCTTCACGAATCAATAAATCGGTTTGTGTATCGACTGCTGAAAGTGCATCATCAAAAATTAAAACGGGTTTTTCAGAAACTAAGATGCGTGCAATTGCAACACGTTGTTTTTGACCACCAGATAATGTCGTTCCTTTTTCTCCCACAAGCGTATCATAACCTTGCTGGAACGTTTTAATATCTTTTTCAAGGGAAGCCGCTTGTGCTGCCATCATAATTTTTGAACGGTCTGCTTTTCTATTGGCGATCGCGATATTATCATACACGGTTTTAGAAAATAAAAATGGTTCTTGTAAGACCACACCTAAATGTGAGCGTAAATATGTTTTTTCTATATCTCTTAGTTCGACCCCATCTAGATAGATATGACCAGATTGATATTCATACATTCGCATAAGCATGTTCATCAGGGTTGATTTACCACTACCTGTTCGTCCAATAAATGCAACGGTTTCTCCTGGTAAGATTTCAAAACTTAAATCTTTGAATAAGATATTTTCGGTATCATCAAATTTAAAGCTAACATGTTCAAAAACAAGATGACCTTTTATTTCAGGTGTCATTGTTCCGTTTTTTACATATTCGGTTTCTAAATTCAAAATCTCATAAATACGTTTGGAGGCAGCAAGTGCTTTCGCATAATCATTCAAGATATGTCCTAATCCTCGAATCGGCCAAATAAGCATCCCTACAAGACCTAAAGCTGCTGCAATTTGAGCAGCATCCATTTGATTTTGATTCATAAAATAAATCCCTAAACCAATCACAAGGACGTATTGAGAAATACCAATAAAATCCATGGTACCCCAAAATTTAGACACAATTTTACCTGTTCTTAATCGCATATCTCTATGATGATCATTTTTAATACGTAACTTTTCGATTTCATATGCTTCATTACCAAATGCACGAACAATACGTGCACTTGATAAGTTTTCTTGAATGACTGTCATCATTTTTGATTCAGCTTCTTCGACATCGTGATACATTTTATCGTTTTTTCTAAAATACCACACAGATGCAACCCCAACAAAAGGAATAATTGTAAGTAAAATGATAGTAAGTGTACCGTTAAGTACGTAAAGTTGATACGCACCAAACACCAATGTGGATAGTAAGAAAATCATATCCATTAACGTTCTTGATAAAAAATTAACTGAGGTTTCGATATCAGAAGTCGAACGTTGAATTAAATCGCCTGAATCTGTATTGTTATGAAATTTATATGGTAATTTTTGAATGTGTTCATATATCTTAAGTCTTAAATTTTGACCCATCGTATGGCGAACAAAGCCTCGTATTGATAATTCAATAAATCTAAATAAGAAGCGAACAACTTGTAGCGACATCAAAATAATAGCAACATATAAAATCTCATTTAAAAACGAATTTGCAGACTCAAAAAACCGGATAAAAATCTCCGGTAAATTGACCTGATTATAAACTTCTGTATCACCAATACCTGGTTGTTCTAAAAGTCTTTTTAAGACATATTGTGTAAAAAGTGGAATCATGGAATACGTGATTCTACTAAAAATAAGTAAGACGATCGCAAGGAGAATATAATGATATAATCCTTTGCCTAATATAATTAATTGTTTTAACCTCATGTTTTTGTCCTGTAAGATCGCTCTTACCCATCTAATAAAACTTAACTACGTTGCATTTGACTGGTATACAAATATAGTTGTTTATATGTTCTTGCAGCATCCTTATAATAATTCAATTTATTAAAAAATTGATACGCCTCTTGATGCAAAAAATGCATCGTAAGATAATCATATTTCATTAAAGATTGTTTTAAAACATATGTTTTAAAGAAATCTTCTGTAATAGAGAGGTCATTTAACATTAAGATTTTAAAATATTGAATGACAATATGACTTTGATTAAAAAATGATGTTTGTAATGATTGAAATGCATCATCTTTCTTCAAATACGCAAGGATGACTGAAATAATATCTTTTGTTTTTTCAAACGGTTCTAAACGATATGATTGAAAATAATAACTGACATAAAACTTTGAAACAACATCAAGTGGTTTTGATTCAAAATCAAGTGATGTCATTTGTTGGCGTCTGTCTACGTAGTTTTTAACCTTTTTAATTTTATCATAAATTCCTAAAGTTAATGCGAGTTCATATACTTTTTCACTATGATGCATAATTAAGTAATCTTTATGGGTGTGAACCCCAATTTCTACAAATAATTCATGAAGTAGAATATGTTGTAAATCATTGTGAATAAGTGATTGTAATGTTGGCACAATCATATCATATGCTTCTTGATAATACCCATGTTTGATTGCAGCTCCAAAAGACTGATACTTTGACTCCATCAAATGTTTTCTTTGTTTGATGAAATGCTTCATTGTAAAAACATTGAATTCCATAGGGAATACTCCTTTATTTTTTAATTCTATTTTATAAAGGGTATCCATTTAAAATCCATCATTTTTTTTCTACAATTAAGTTTTTTTTAATTTTTAGTCTTTTTTGGATACACACACATGTCATAAAGTGGACATGTGTTGCACTGTGGATTTTTAGCAGTACAGTGATATCTTCCAAAAAATATGAGTTGATGGTGGAGTTTTGTCCAATGCTCTTTTGGAAATTTTTTCATTAATTTTTGTTCAACAACAAGCACACTATCTGTTTTTTTAGCGAGTCTTAACCGTTTTGACACTCGGTCTACGTGCGTGTCTACAGCAAGCGCAGGTATATTAAATGCATTACTTAATACAACGTTTGCTGTTTTTCTTCCAACCCCAGGTAACGCTTCTAGAGAGGCACGATCTGAGGGTACGTCTCCATGAAACTTTTCAACTAATTCTTTTGCAAGTGCAATGATATTTTTAGCTTTATTGTGATATAAGCCAATGGATTGAATGAAAGGTTTCACCTCATCAACATCTGCTTTTGAGAGTGCATGCGCATCTGGAAATTGATGAAATAATGCTGGTGTTGCTTTATTCACTGCTTTATCTGTTGTTTGGGCACTCAATGCAACTGCAACAAGTAATTGGAAATGACTTTGATGATCAAGTTCAACATGAGCATTAGGAAACATCGAATCTAATGTTGATAAAATGATATCAATTTTATTCATTTCATCGCCTTGTATAAATTATCTAGTGCTTGATCTACTTTTTCATCAACAACGACTTTTGGCATGTTTTTAGTAATCATTATCATTTTTTCAATGTTTTTTAATGAAACACGATCGTTAAGTTGCTCAATGATGTCACTTAATGATTCTAATGTTACTTGATGCGTTTCGATTAAGAGTCTGAGTGTTTGAAGTTCAGTTGAAGTTAAGAGTCGATTAAGTTTTTGTTCCAACAACACAATCACTTTTTTTAAACCTTCATCATTTGGTTTTGATTTAATTAGTTCTTTTGTATCAATAAGGTGTTCAAGTTTAGAAAATAAACCATCTAAATGAAATAACTCTTTTGCTTTAGATTGGGCTTGATCATCTAAATAGGTGTGTAAATACGTTTTTGTTATAAGCGCATCAATGATTGCACCTAAATCTTTTTGAACAATTGTAATACGTTTTTGTAAAGCACTCAGTGAAAAAGAATTTCTTTTTTTATAAATATCAAGCAAACCAAAAATAACCATCATTTCATCTGAAGTGAGATCGAGTTCTTTATGATGTACGTAAATGAGTTGTTCGAAAACGATGGATTGTGACTCAAAGAGTTTCTTTAATTTCATAATTCCCTTTTTCTAAAGCATCTTTTGCTGCAAATTGTTCAGCTTCTTTTTTTGTTGAACCCTCACCATATCCTAAGTTAATCACACGGTCTAATTTGACAGAAACTTTAAAATGCTTTTGGTGGGCTGGTCCACTTTCTTCTAACACGTGATAACTAATGTTACGCTTGTCTCCACTTTGGATGAGTTCTTGAAGCATCGACTTATAATCTTTAAGGACATGTGTTTCTTTAATATGTGGAATCACGATACGTGAAAATACTTTTTCAACTTCTAAAAAACCTAAGTCTAAGTAAATGGCTGCAAGTAATGCTTCAAAAGCATCTGCGATCATCGCATCATTTGCTCCTTTTTGCATTTCACCTTTACCAAGACGCATATATGTTTTTAAATTGATGTGTGTGGCATATAAAACAAGTGCTTCTTCTGAAACTGCTTTTGCTTTACGTTTTGACATTTCTCCTTCATTTTCATCTAACTGATGAAATAAATGATGCGTCATAAGTAAGCCTAATACAGCATCTCCTAAAAATTCAAGTCGTTCGTTTTTTAATGTTTGATGCTCATTTGCATACGATGAATGTGTGAGTGCACGTTCATACAATTCAATATTGTTAGGTTGAATGTTTAGTGTATCAAATAGTGCTTTCATTATTTTCTTGATATGCATCAAGTGCATCTTTCACTTTTTGTATGACTTGAGCTTCTGCCATTTCTTTTGCTTGACGAATTGCATTTTTAAATGCAAAGCCATCTGAAGACCCGTGTGCTTTAATCACAATATGATCAAATCCCATCAATAATGCACCACCAATTTCAGAGGCATCCAATGATTTTTTAAGATTTTTAAGTGCTTTTCTCATAAAAATCGCACCAATAGAAAATAGACTCGATTTAATTTCACGTTTTAACACCATCGACATCCCTTTTGCGGTACCTTCCATGGTTTTCATGACGATATTTCCTGTAAAACCATCTGTTAAAAAGATATCAGCTTCTGAGGTGACCACATCTTTAGGTTCCATGTTGCCATAAAAGTTTAAAGTTGGATGGTTTTTTAATAATTTATACACCTCAACATCAAATTCACGACCTTTTTTATCTTCGGTTCCAATGTTAATGAGTGCCACTGTTGGTTTGTCTCTTTTTAAAACTTCTTTCACAACAACAGAAGCATACATCGCAAACTCTACTAAATGTTCAGGTTTAAAATCAGTGTTCGCGCCACCATCTAATAAAACTCTTCCTTTTTGATCATATGAAGGTATGATTGGTGCAATCGCAACACGTTTCATATGTTTCATACGGCGAATGATAAAATGACCACCAACAACAACTGCTTGAGTTGGTCCAGCTGTTACAAATCCATCGGCATGACCATCTTTAACATATTGCATCGCCATAAACATCGACATCTCTTTGTTGGTTCGATAGACTTTAATGACATCTTTTTCAGCCATGTCTAACGCATATGGCGTATGGATGATTTTTAGTCGATCATGTGGTTTTAAAAATGGTGCCATTTTATCTTGATCACCAAATATCGTTACCTCAATGTTTTGATAAGCTTGAAGCGCTTGCATGACACCTTCACATATTGGTTTTGGTGCTGCATCGCCACCCATCCCATCGACTGAAATTCTTATCATTTCCATCACCTTCTTTCATTTTTAATTATAACATATAACACTTTTCAAACGCTCTTATCTTTGTTTTTCACTTCATTGTAAACCTGATACGCTTCTTGTATCAATGGTAAGTTTTCAATATAGTCAATATGCTTAAAAGGTGGTTGTCCACTTTGTATAAGACCTAGCATATCACCAGGACCTCTTGTATATAAATCATGTTCACTAATTTCAAAACCACTCGATGTATTTTCTAAGATGATAAATCGTTGATCTTGAGGTTTTTTTGAAATGAGATAACAAATACCTTTTAATTGGCCTCTTCCAAGTCGACCTCTTAATTGATGAAGTTGAGATAATCCAAAATATTCAGCTTCTAAAATTAGCATAAACGTTGCTGTTTTTATATCGACACCTACTTCAATCATTTGTGTCGAGATCAAAATGCCTTTGTTTTGTTTTCTAAACGTATCCATAACACGTTGTTGTTCTAATTTTGACATTTGCCCATGTAAAACATACACATCTTCTTGAAATCTTTCTTTAAAAACATGATAGGTATGCATGATGTTATACGTCACTTTATCGCTATCAATGGCAGGAACAACGATAAAGATATGTTGATGATGTTCTAGTGCAAGTTGAAGTTGGTCCATGATCTTTAAGAGTGCATCATAAGAAACACTAATGGTTTTAATGGTTTGTTTTCCTTTGGGTTGTGAATGAAGAGTATATATTTTTGCATCCCCTAAAATACTTCTAAGTAATGTTCTTGGAATCGGAGTTGCAGTTAGATACACCACATCTTGATCTAATGCTTTTTCAATGAGACTTTTTCTAATGTCAACGCCAAACTTTTGTTGCTCATCAATGATAACGAGTCCGAGTTTATGAAATGAAACAGAGGGAGACGCTAAGATATGTGTCCCAATAATAAGATCAACTTGACCTTGTGCAATATCATTTTCAACTTCTTTTTTAAGTTCAATAGTAGAAGTAATGAACGTGACTTTGATTTCTTTAAATAGTGATCTAACTGTTTCTAAATGTTGTCTAGCAAGAATTTCTGTCGGTACCATAAATGCAACTTGATAACCTTGCGCAATATAATAGTAGGCAATGAGTAATGCTACGACGGTTTTCCCTGAACCGACATCACCTTGAATGAGATGTTTAAGTGGAACATCCTCTTTTGCATCTTTTAAAACATTTAAAATGATACTTTCTTGATCTTCTGTGAGTTGAAAAGGAAGACTTGATGATTGATCTTTGATTGAAAATGGTTGATTGAAATGAAGGTGTTGTCTTTTCTTTTGTTTTGAAACACCTTCAAAAAGATGAAACAATTCTTCAAGTTTAAATCGCTTTAATGAGGCTTCAACTTCTTCTTCGTTTTTAGGGAAGTGAATTCCTTGATACGCTTGATGGATTGGGATGATCTTAAGTTTGTCTAAAACTTCTTTAGAAATGGTTTCTTTAATAGGTGATTCTAGTAGTGTTTGTAAAATATTTTGAAGTCGATAATTGGGAAGATCGTTTAAATCATAATCCGCAACCATTTGATTTTCTAATCGAACTGGTTTGAGTTGTGATACAATAAATATCTTTTTTTTAGCATCAAAATTTCCTTTTACAAGATAAGACGCGCCAACTTCTAAAACATGTTTTAAATAAGGTTGTTGATAGGCAATACAAGACAAAATTTGACCTTCTACTTCTAATTTAAAACTTATTTTAAGGACTTGGTGTCGTGATAAAAGAGGAGGTTTCATCAACTTCCCCTTTTTAATATGCTCGATATCATCTAAAAAATAGTGAACATATCTTTTAGGAAATATTTGTAGGATATGGTCACTTGTTGTAACACCATGGCGTTGAAGTGCTTCTAATGTTTTAGGTCCAACACCTTTGATGTCTTTAATGTTGATTGTCATACATCCTTTGAAGTAAATACATGTCTGCAAGGACACATGCAACTGTATTTTCTATCACGATACCTACGCGTCTCGCAATAGCAACATCGTGTCTTCCGTTTGCTTTTAGTGGTTCAATTGTACCTTCATTAAATTGATAGGTTTCTTGAGTTTTTTGTATGGATGATGTTGGTTTAACGAAAACATGAATGACTAATGGATTCCCATTAGAAATGCCACCAGTCACACCACCGCTATGGTTGGTTTTTGTTGTTCCTAAATCATCAATAATCACATCATTAAAAGCACTGCCTTTCGCTTCTATTAAATCAAGGGTATCTCCAAAGCTTACAAGTTTCACCGCTGGAATTGACATGAGTAGTTGGGTGATGGTTGCATCTAATTTATAAAACATCGGTTCACCGAGTCCTACCGGAATATGATCGATGGTAAGTTTAATCATCCCACCAACAGAATCACCTTCTTCTCCAATTGACGTTAAATACGCGTCAAATTTCTTTGGATCTTTACACGTTCCTAATGATACAAGCTCATGTTTCATACTAAAAGGAATCATCATTTTAGCAACCGATCCCGCTGCAACAAGGGCTGCTGTTAATCGTCCTGAAAAACGACCTCCACCTCTATAGTCATGAAATCCATTGTATTTTTTCATAGCAACAAAATCGGCATGACCAGGTCTAGGATGTGTTTTTAAATGTTCGTAATCTTTTGAAATGACATCTTTATTTTCAATCATGATGTGAACGGGTGACCCAGTAGCAACTCCAGAAAATACACCTGACGTGATCTTAAATTCATCTTTTTCTTGTCTTGCTGTTGTTCCTATTGCACCTGGACGTCTTAATGTTAAATCGTCTTGAATGCGTTTTTCATCAATTTTAGTACCAGGTAACACACCATCAACAACAACACCAATCGCATCTTGATGGGATTCACCATATAATGTAACTTGAAATATTTTTCCAAAAGTATTCATTTATAATACTCCTTTCATCTTTTCAACGAGGATTTCTACATGCTTAATTTTTTGATTTAAAAATAATTCAAAACTTTGTATCGCTTGAAAAATTAACATGAGTTTTCCATCATAAGCATGTTTACCTAATGACATCACATGTGTTTTTTGATGATACATCAAATCAATTACCACTTCAGGTTGACACCCTTGGTCTTTTAAACGAGAGATAAATGCTTCATCAAAATCGTGACTTGTTGCTTGAATGATGATGTTACATTTAAGAAGTGCATCATCACTATAATTCTTTTCAATTGGTGAAATAGACTCTTTAAGTGAGTTTGACCTTTTGAATATGGTAGGTGTGATGTGTTGGTTTTGACAAACATGATATACAGATTTTGCAGCGCCACCATTTCCTAAAATACAGACGTGTTGATGATTTAAGGTAATTGAAGCATGTTTTAGTAATTGCAAAAACCCGTAAGCATCGGTGTTATCTCCAATCATTTTTTGATCCCTTACATAAATCGTATTAACGGATCCAATTTTTTTCGCAGTTTCTGTGAGTTCATCACAAAAATCCATCACAACTTCTTTGTAGGGTTTAGTAACTTGAAGTCCATCAAGTAAGCCCTCTTTAAGAAGCAGAATATAGTTGTTGATTTCATCTTTTTCAATATCAAAAAGGTCATAAGAAAGTTCAATTCCTGTATGTTCTTTTATGCGTTTAAAGATCATTGGTGACTTACTATAACTAATATCTTTTCCTAATAATCCATATTTCATTTTTGATAATCCTTAGAAACACGCATGAGTGTCTCAAAAAGTTCAATGATATAAGGCTCAAGCTTTTTATTGTGAAGCCGGTCTTTGACACGTGAAAACACAATCGCTTCTCTATTGGTATCTAAGACATGGATATGATTGTGTTTTTTTAACTCCCCAATGTCTTTAACAAGCGCCATGCGTGATTCAAAGAGCGCAATGATTTGATCATCAATAGCATCAATTTTTGATCTTAACGTTTCAAGATTCATGAATATGTCCTCCTAAAGACTTGAATACATCATAAAATTCAGGATATGATTTTCTAACTGCTTCTGCTTGCGTTAATGTAATAGTTCCTTCTGCACGTATGGATGCGATAGCGATTGCCATTGCGATGCGGTGATCATCTTCACTCGATAGGATGATATTACCTTTAAATGAACGAACGCCTTCAATTTCTAATATATGATTTTCATATATGGTTTTCACGCCTAATTGATGAAGAATATGAATCATGATTTGAAGACGGTCAGATTCTTTATATTTGAGTCTTTCAACATTAGAAAACCGTGTTTTTCCTTTCGATAATGCTGCAAGTATCATAAGGATTGGTCCTAAATCAGGAATGTCTTTTAAATCGATGTGAATACCTGAAGTATCCGATGGTGATGAGAAAATCCCTTCTTCAGACCATGTGAGATTCCCACCCATTTCAAGAAGGATATCAATGATTTTTTGATCACCTTGTTTAGAATGTGGTTGGATTCCTTTTACATAAACCTGTTTTCCAATGAGACCTGCGACTAAAAAAAATGCTGCTTGTGAGTAATCACCCTCAATCGTGATTGAAGAAGCTTGATACTGTTGACCTTGAGAAATGAGATAAGAATTGTTATGTTTCTTTACTAAAACACCAAAATGTTTCATCACGTCAATCGTCATCTCAATATAAGATTCTGAGGTGATTTCATTCATCACCTTGATTTCAACATCTTTATTTAAAAGCGGACTCATCATTAATAACCCTGATATAAATTGGGAGCTTTTAGAACCATCGACATGAAAGATTTGATCTTTGATGGGACCACTCACTTCAATTTGTTCATGATTAAGACGCTTCAATTGATTTTCAAATAATGTTTCATAAACATCTAATGGACGTTCAAATAACCTTTTAATACCACTAAAAATCACACGATCAAATAACGCCATCGCAATTGGAATGAGCATACGAAGTGTTGACCCTGACGCGTAACAATGAATCGGTGTTTGATCATATATCCACTGTTCTGTCTCTACAACATGATTGTTTATGGTGACGCCAAAATGTTTCAAAGCTTCTTGAGTTGCATACACATCTTCAGAATATGGCATATTGATGATTTGAGAGTACCCTTTTGCAAGACTTGAAACAATAAGTGCACGATGTGCATACGATTTAGAGGTAATGATATCAAGTTCACCTGTCAGTGGTGTTGGTTTAAATACAACTGTTTTCATAATCGGTGAATAACAGGTATTCCGATATCTTTAATACAAACAAATCGTAACCCATCTTTCCGTTGTTTTTTATCTATACGCATATATGTTTCATAAACAGAAACATCTTCAATGTTAATATCTAATAACTGATACTTATGAAGGATATGAGAAACCTCAACTTTTACATATGGTGCTGTGATATTGAGCTCAATTCCTTTATCAACTGCATATAACATGCCATGACTAATGGCTTCACCATGTTTGATACCTTTATAGTTCGTGTGTTTTTCAATAGCATGTCCAAGTGTATGACCGAAATTTAAAAACATACGTTCATTGTTTTCAAATGGATCTTTTTTAACAATATCTATTTTGACTTTTAAAGCTTTAGAAATCACTTCAATATGGTCATGATCGTTGAGTTTTAATAATTCAAACAAGGTTTTATCCCCAATAAGAGCAGCTTTAATGATCTCGGCATACCCATTATTAAGTTCTCTTTTTGATAATGTCGTTAAAAACTTTAAATGAATAAACACATATGTTGGCTCATAAAATTGACCAATTAAATTTTTACCTTGTTTTGTATTAATCCCTACTTTAGAGCCAATTGAACTATCTACCATCGAAAGAAGGGTGGTTGGAACTTGGATCAAATCAATTCCGCGTAGTAACGTAGATGCAACAAACCCTGTAAGGTCACCGACAACACCACCACCTAACGCAACAATGACATCATCTCTTTTGATGTGTTGGCTTAAAAAGTCATCACACACCTTTTCATACGTTTCAAGGGATTTTGACGTTTCGCCAGGTTGAATGATATGTATATAAACGTCAAATTCCTTTTTTAAACTCATGAAAACATCGTTATGTAAATCATATACATGTGTATCTGTAACAACAAAAACACGTGAATACTCACGTAACTTTTCATAAAGAGGTAAAAAATCTCCTTTAGAAAGATGAATATCATAATTAAGATCATGAAGGGTCATGTTCAAATGCCTTTCTTTTTTCACGAGATGTTTTAAGTAATTCTTCTAATGTTTTGGTGTCTTGATTGATAATTGCATCTTCGATTTTTAAAAGTTGATCTTTAAACTGTTGAATAGCTTCTAATAAATACGTTTGATTACTTAAAAAAAGTTCCGACCAAAGCGTTTCATTGATATGAGCAATGCGTGTTAAATCTCTAAATGAGTCACCAGTAAACTCACGTGAAACATCTTCATGTCCTAGCATCAGACTAACCGCGATGACGTGTGTGAGTTGAGACGTGTATGCAATCATTTGATCATGTTTTTCTGCAGATATTTTAGTGATGGTTTTAAATCCTAGTTGTTTTCCGATAATTTCTAAAAGTTCATAATCTGAAAGGGTTGCACGTTTGGATTCAATAATTAAAAAGTGATTGTTTAAAAACATATTTGGGTCTCTAAAATCATATCCTTTTTTTGCGCGTCCAGCCATAGGGTGATGAGAAACAAAATGAATATTTTCTCTTATTAATGATTCAATTTGAGAAACGATCGTTTCTTTAACACCAGAAATATCAGTTAAAAGCACCCCTTTTTTAAAAAGGTGAAGGTGATCTTTCACAAAAGTGACATTTTGCTTAGGATACATTGCTAAAATAACAACATCAGCGAGTGATAGTAGTGACAAATTCGATGTTTCTAAAATGACACCATCTTTTTCAGCTTGAAAGACGTTTGCTTTATTCACATCATAGCCATACACTTGATGACCTTTTAATGTTAATTTTTCAGCATAAGATGCACCCATTAACCCTAAACCAACAACAAATATTTTCATTGCTTTAATGTATCTATTAATGTTTTTAATTGATGAATTTTATGCATCATTGAAAGATATTTATCGAGTTTTAATGATTGCGCACCGTCACTGTAGGCAATTTCTGGTTGTGGATGAATTTCTACAATTAGTCCATCTGAACCGACTGCAACACTTGCGAGTGATAAATCTTCAATCATTGAGTATTTACCAGCTGCATGTGAAGGGTCTACAATAATTGGTAAATGTGAAAGTTCTTTAACAGCTAAAACTGAACTAATATCTAATGTATTTCTTGTATATTTTTCAAATGTACGAATGCCACGTTCACATAAAATGACAGCTTCATTCCCACCAGCCATAATGTATTCTGCTGACATTAACCATTCTTCAATGGTTGCTGATAATCCTCTTTTTAATAATACTGGTTTTCTAGATTTACCTAGTGCTTTAAGTAGCTGAAAGTTTTGCATGTTTCTTGCACCAATTTGAATAATATCTACATATTTTTCAAAATCTGCTAAATCTTCTGAAGACATGATTTCACTAACAACTTTTAATCCGACTTGATCGGCAACACGTCTAAGCATTTTAAGTCCTTCTAATCCATGTCCTTGAAAACTATATGGAGATGTTCTAGGTTTAAAAGCACCACCTCTTAAAATCGTTCCACCACCTTCTTTGACTACAATTGCAGTTTGAAGGAGTAGTGGTTCAGTTTCAACTGAACATGGACCTGCCATCATTTGAAAATGCCCACCACCGATTTTAATACCATCGCCTAAATCTACAATCGTATCTTCTTTTTTAAAACTTCTACTTGCTTTTTTAAAAGGTGTTTGAACACGAGTCACTCTGTAAACACCATCATAAGCATACATGTCGCGTTCGTCTAAAATTGCGGTATCACCAAGTACACCAAAAACAATGACTTTATCAGAGGAAACATCTTTAATTTCATAGCCTTTTTTGATTAAATCTTGGGTGATTTTATTGTATTGTTCTTTGGTTGCACCTTGTTTTAACTGGATAATCATTGTTTTTCTCCTTTTTTATATAAAAAAATTCCTGGACCATCCAAGAATTTATTGTCATTTTTGGCGTCCTTTGTATATCAACATAAAAGGAATGCCTCGTTTAGACAATTCCTTACATAAAATATGCGTAATAATAAGTTTGTTTTGTTGACATAAAAACGACCTCATATGGTGTTTGTTTAAATCTTATCACAATCCTGAATGAAATACAATATCATTTGCTTATTTATGATAAGGGTGATTTTGTTTAATTTTTTCACATCTAAAAATTTGCTCAATTAAGATTAATCGAGCAAGTTGATGAGGAAACGTCATTTTTGAAAAAGAAATCTGTTGATGTGCACTCTTTTTGATTTGATCATCTAATCCATGAGATCCACCAATCACAAAGGTAGTTTCTACATGATCTTCAAAGACTTTACAAAACGAATGTGTGTCTAAAATAGTTGATTCAATGACACAAGCGATGATGTGTTTTTCGTCTTTTAAAAGTTTTAATATCTCTATCGATTCTTTTTCAAGTGTTGATTCTTTAATTTCAATCATATCAATATGTTTGAGTTGTTTATGATAATGTTGAAAACTGTCTTTTAGCCCTGCTGTTTGAAGTTTTCCAACTGCGATGATTTTCATAAACTCACCTTAACAATCTCATGTTGACTTGCGTAAATGATTTCTAAATCAAGTGGTCTTTCAATATGTTTAACAATTGCTTTTTCGATGTCTAGATTTGAATTACAATCTTCAGATATGTGTGTGATCATCCAATAGGTTTTAAAGGGTCCCATCCATGAATTGATGAGTTTTGCTGCATCATCATTAGATAAATGCCCTTTTTCGCCTAATATGCGTCTTTTTAATTGCATCGGTCTTGGTGACTGAAGTAACTTCTCTGGATGATGGTTGGATTCAATAAGATACACATGTGCATGTTTAAGTAGTTCTTGATAAGATTGATCAATATAACCTGTGTCAGCACCATGTACAATTTTATAGTGCTGATCTTCTATCACAAATCCTATCGGTTCTTTTGCATCATGTGATAATAAAAAAGGTGTGATTTTAAAGTGCTCTATATAAAAAGGAATTTCAGATTGAATGATGTGAAGTTTAGGGTTGATCACATGTTGAATATCACGATCTAAATTGTCATACGTACCTTGCGTCATATAGAGGGTTGGAAGTTGTTTCTCTAAGAGTTTTTTAAGTCCTAATGTATGGTCACTATGTTCGTGAGTAATAAGTAAATGTTGAATCGATTGAAATGAAAAATCTAAAGAATTTAATTTGTCTTGCATCTTATTTTTAGATATTCCAATATCGACACATAAGAGCATTTTTTGGCTCTCTATAAGTGTCATGTTACCTTTAGATCCACTTGCTAAACTGTAAATATTCATGAAATCACCTAGAAGTATTTTAGCACACTATTATGTGATTTAAACTTATCAGATGAAAGTGGTTGCATAAGAAATGAAATCATGCTATATTATACGTGCTTGTATTGAGATTGAAGGAGTGAATAAAACAATGATAAATCATAACAAAAATATAAAGCGAGTGATGACTCTTATTTTTATTTTAGGTCTCACATTCACATTGGTTGCTTGTGGCAATCAAAATGCAGTACCGTACGGAAATGTTTCAGATGAAGCATATGTTACTTTTGGTGATGTTAATGTTACTGAAAAAGAACTATATGACAAATTAAGATTCCAATCTGCTGATCTTTTATCAACAATGATTGATGAAGTTGTTTTTGCAGAAGCAATGAATGATGTTCGCCAGTTAATTATTAACGGTGATGTTTTTTATAATGAGTTTCTTGATGAAACCATTAATAATGCAATCTTTCAACAAACAGATTTAGAGGCATTAGATAATTTACTTAATAACAACGAAACGCGTTTACTTAGAAGCGTTGAACAATATGTTGATTCACTTTATTTAATTGATCCTTCTGTGAACAGAGATACGTTGTATCAAGATATCGTAAACATGGATCCTATGTTTGAAGATTATGCGTCCATTCCAGAATTATTAGATCGTTATATTTTGCGTGCTGGTCAACGTTATTATGCATACAACAATTTACTCTTAGAAGTTGAAGATTCAGAATCTACACAATTTGTTGAAGAATCTGATGTTGTTGCATACTACAAATCAAACAACGAAGGACGTTATGATGTCGAAGTTTTAGTTGTACGTTTTATTAATTTAAACGAAGCAAATGCGGCATTGTATGAAGTTGGATTAAAATCAGATGCGCGTGGAAATTGGTATCAAGTTCCTGATGTGCGTATTGCTGATCCTAACAACCCAGGTTATGTTGACTTAGACGATACTTCTTCTGAAGGATATCAACATGTTGTTGATATTTTAACGGATTTAGATTTATTAGATGATGTCATCGCATCAAGAGTTGAAGAAGAAAACTTATTAAGTTCTCAAGAATTTGCTGATTATTATGCGCGTTATTCGATTTCAACAACAAGAACGTCAGGGGCATCTGATGTTGCATTACCTAATAATAACGTAAAAGTTAAATTTGTTGAAATTTATAATTTATTAAATCCAGCAACTCAAATACAAATTAATAATGATGGTACCATTTCAGGGGTATCAACTGAATTCAAGACCACCTACACGTATGATGAACTTAATGATTTAAATTCAACGTTAAGATCACATGTTTATACAACTTTAACTTCTGAAAATCGTCAAGATGAAGAAGACGCAAATAATCCATATTCTTCTCGTGTTCAAACATTTGGTTCATCTCGTTACTTAATATTTAAATTAAGTGATGATGGTGCATCACAAGAAGGTATCTTAGTTGATGATCTAGAAACTGAAGATGAAGATGAAATCTTTAGCGACACTGCAACAGAATTATACGATGAATTAAGAGCTGAAATCATTGACAATAGACTTACAGATAGTTATGTAACAAGTCAAGTTGAAGCACGTTATGAAGAATTAACCGTTGATATTTATGACCCAATCATTCGTGCCTTTTTTGATCAAACATTCAACTACAATGGTAGTGATGATAACAAAGATGGTAATGTTGTTGCAACCATTAAAGATTCCTCTGATGTATTAGATGATTCAGATATTTTAGTTGATGATTTATTCCAACGATTATCAGACCGTTTCGGTGTCAACTTATCATTAGATGTTGTGATTAATAAATATTTTGAAGCTCAAGAGACATACGCTATTACAGATGAAGAATTTGCAGAATTTGAAGAACAATTTGAAGAAATTATTAGACAATTCTCTGCAGACCAATTTGTTTCAAACGGTTTTCCAGCTTCAATGGGTCGCGAACAATTCTTGATGTTGGCATTTGGTGTGACTTCTAATGCTCAAGCAGTGAAAGAACTTTATGTCTATCCAGAATTACGTGCACAATATTTAGAAGATTACGAAGCACACTTTACAAACATTTATCAAGCATTTACTGATTTAGCTGCATTACAATATGATGCGTATAAATCTACACGTGTGTCACACTTACTTGTTTATTTTGATCAAGATGGGAATGGTTCTCCTGACAATCCTCAAGACTATTTAGATACACTTGATGAAGCAACAGTCACTGATATCAAAGAAGGACTTGCTGAACTCATCGCAGATGTTTATGCACAAGTTGGAGATTTTAGAAGTGAAGCTGAAGCATTCACGACATTAGCAGAATTATTTAATTCATCCGGTCGTATTGAACGTGGTTCAAATACTGCACCATATGACTTACAAATCGAATTAGATTATGCAAAATATCGTCAACTTGGTTTCTACTTAAAATATGAAAACATATCTTCAGCAATTACAAACAAATCAAACTTTATTACCAACTCTTCAACACTCGATCCTGTTTTCTATAACCGTGCGATTCAACTCCATGATTTCATCGTTGGAGATGGTATTCAAGATCAAGTCGAACTTCCTTATATCGATATGTATGATGACTTCACATTCAATGCATTAGATATTGCAGCACAATTAGATGATGTACAATCTAGTTTTGGATGGCATTTCATTGTTACAACATCTGTCACTGATGCACCATCAGCAGTTTATGAAGCGTCTTCAGATACTGATGAACGTTATACATTTGAGTTAGATGGCGTCACCTACAACGTATACAATGAAGGTCCAGAAAATGGAGGCTCAGATACACTCACACGTAACCAAGTTGAGTATTATGTACGTCAAAGTTTAACAGACGAAGGTCCATCCGTTCCAAGTGCTGTTTCTACTGCAATTACGAATTACTTATCACCAGTATTATCAAGATATCAAAATACATTCATGCAACGTGAACTCATCTTTAGATTACTAGAGGCTGACTTAAACTTTGCAAGCGAAGCAAATAACATACGTTTTGATATTATTAGAAACATCAACGATAGCCAACTTAATGAATACTTACTTTCAGATCTTGCCTATTTTGATGAAAACTATGAAGCACTCTTTGCAACATGGTTTGACTTACTAGAACAATAAAAATAAAAAAAACATCCTAAACCATAGGATGTTTTTTTTATTTCTTTTTATAAAAACGCATTTTATCTAATACATTAAGTGCATTGGTCCAATGTCCATCTTTTGTTTTTTCTAGTTCTTCTCCTAATACAGTAAACTTAGAATCAATGGTATCGATGTACCATAGTAATAAAGCTTCAGGTATTTGAGGTTTTTTCGCTGCACCAAAATTAGGTAAACCGTGGTGAGATAACATCATATGTTTGAGTAACATTACCGATTCATGATCTTCTATTTCTAAAAGATCTGCTGTTTTATCAATATCAATGGCTTGCATCACAAGATGTCCTATTAAAAGTCCTTCTGTTGTATATTCACCATCCACGCCTGTCATTTCATCGATCTTAGACATATCATGTAAAAGTGTTCCAGCAATCATTAAATCTTGATCTAAATACGGATAAATATCAAAGAATTTCTCTGCAATTTCAAGCATTGTTAAAGTATGATAACTAAGTCCTCCAACATACGCGTGATGAAATTTCGTTGCAGCTGGGTGGGTATAAAACGGATGCTGAAATTTATAATAAATGTGCTCTACAATTTGTTTAATGGAAGGCTTTTTAATACGTTTAATGAAAGATTCAATCCCTTTTTTAATTTCAGATGTTTTCTTAGGTGCCACTTCATAAAAGACATCATAAAGTCGATCAATTTCAATCGCATCACTTATGTCTTCTATCGCTTGATACGATTGACATTGTAAGAAAGTATCTGTTTCATTTTTTAATTCAGTCGTTACGATAAATTGATAAATACAGCCCAACACCAGTTTAGATTCATCTACCAAATCAAGTTTAATATTAACAAGTTTTTGATCTTCTAACTTAAGTGTCACATTTTTAAAATGCTCACCACGATTTAAATTATCAATTTTACCAATATATGTTATGACTTGTGGTTGTTTTTCACTCATGTTTTAGTCCTTTCACATACGTCTCTCTAAAATAAAGAAAAAGTTCTGTTCGTTCATTTTTTAATTCGTGACTTAATATTTTTTTAACCATATCATCTTGTACATCTTTAATCCAAGCACCAGCCTTTTTGTGTGTAAGTGCCATCATTTCTGTTGATTTCATTTTTAAATCAACTGCACTTTTAATCGGCAAGTGTTCATACATATATTCAAGTTTATTCATGGCATAACTTGTATCAAATAAATAGGCTTGTGTTCGTGCCGCTAGTTTTACAATTTCAAGCCCGTAATCAAATAAATGTTGAGCAGACAGTTTAACATGCTCTTTTGATAATTGGGCTGCAGTATGATATTTATGCTTGAGTTTATTTGAAAATGTCCAATGAGACATGTTTTTTTCATCAAAATAGTATGCGACTGTAAAGAACGTTTCTGGTGTAATTGATTTTTTCTTTTTAACAATCACGTCAATCGTTTCTTCAATGCCTTTTATATGATGATGTAAATTCAGTGTATGTAATGTATCAATTGCTTTGAGTTGATGATCTGTTTTAATGATTTTTGAAAGTTCTGCAATTAGACGTTCATTAGAAAGTGTCGTTAGTAATCCAGCCATTTTTTTCATGGCTTCATATGTTTCATCTTCAATCGAAAAGTTAAGTTTCCCTTGAAAATAGATGGCTCTTAAAATACGAAGTGCATCTTCTGAAAATCGTAAATACGGTTCACCAATGGTTTTTATGGTTTTTTGTTTAAGATCATCTTGTCCTGAAACATAATCCGTAATTTCACCATGCTCATCCATCAACATACCGTTGATGGTAAAGTCTCTACGCAAGACATCTTCTTCTACCGATGTACCAAAAAAAACATAATCTGGATGTCTTTGATCTTCAGAAGGACCATCTGTTCTGTATGTCGTCACTTCATAAGTGAATTGATCCATAAGAACTGTAATGGTTCCGTATTTAAAGCCAGTTGCACGTGATTCAAATAGTTTCATGACTTGATTGGGTTTTGCACTTGTTGTAAGATCAAAATCAACGGGTTTTAATCCCAAAAGATGATCCCTTACAGCACCACCTACAATATACGCTTCATGGCCTTCAGATTTTAATTTTTTAATAATTTGATTTGCGTGGTTGATGGTTCCCATGTCGATTTCCTTCATCATAATGAACGCATGTATTGATATCGTCCTTACCTATGATATCATAGATTTAAAGAGGTGTCTATGATTCGAATGAAAGACAATCCTACATTTGAACTGATCATTTCAAAATCTAAGTTTGTTGGCCAATGTTTTGATATTAGTCATAAGAATGATATTGAACTTATTTTGCATGATTTAAAAAAAATGCATCCAAAAGCAAGTCATTTTTGTTACGGATATGTCATTGATGATAACCATCAAGGAAGTGGTGACAATGGTGAACCAAAACATACCGCTGGAAAACCTATACTTGAAGCGTTATTAAAATCGCAATTAACACATACGTTATGTGTTGTCATAAGATATTATGGCGGTGTCATGCTTGGTGCGTCTGGTCTAACAAAAGCATATCGTGATACAGCTTATCACACTATTGAGCATACTGTTTTTGAAACACTAACGTTATATGATTTATATGACATTGAGTTTTCTTATGACCTTTACCAAAAAAAGAAAGTTGATATCGAAAAACTTGGTGTCATTACACGTGAACAATTTCTTGAAAGTATTACGGTAACCCTTCAAACAACCTATGACTTAAAAACGATTAAAACATTGTTGTATGGGTATAAAAAGATTCACTTCATTCAACAGTTATATGCATAAATAAAGCCCATATGGGCTTTATTAGTTGTAAAGATATGGTTTTAAAAGTTCTGAAAGTTTCACATACCCTAAATGATTTAAATGTAATCCATCGTATGTCAATGACTTAAATAATCTATTGTCATCATCAACAAATGTTTGATAAGCATTAATAAAATTTACATTACTTATTGTTTCTAATTGTTTATTTAAGGCTTCAATATCATGGTTATTTCTAATACCAACTGTCTTTGGATTTAATTTGTGATTTACTGGAAGAACAGATATTAAGTAAATCTCGACATTTTGATTATTTTGGTATATTTTTACAACAATTTCTTTAATATTGTCTCTAATGCTCTCAATTTTGTGCTTTAGCAATACAAAATCGTTCGTACCTATTAACAATACAACCTTATTAGGGTTTAAATCATCAACGCTTACCTTTAAACGTTTTAATAAACCTATTGATGTATCTCCACCGATACCACGATTGTAGACAACTAATCCTGGAAAAAATTCATAAATATTATAATCTTGCGTTATTGAATCCCCTATAAATACGATACCATTGTCTTTGTGATTTTTGTTGAGAGTGTTAAACATCTGCGTTTTCAGATCGTATACACTTTTTAAAAACATTAATAATAAATCATTAGATCCTTTCTGATATTGTTTTTTATTTATTATCAAAAGTACTATGATTACAAAAATAGCACTTCCTAATAAGATTGCTTCGACCACTCTGATTTCACCTCTGCATACATAATTTTACAATGTTCTTCCATACATGAAAACTTAACATTTTCAACATTAGCTGGTATTACAAATGTTTCCGCATAATGAATGATTATATCATCAAATGATGCATCCAATGAAGATACAATCATACTTTTACCTTCTACTAAATTTGCCATTTGAACGGTTTTTTTAAAAGTATAATGAAGTTGTTGATCGATTGATATCCTATAAGCATCTAAAAATGTACCATGATCTATACCTGATTTTTCTAGATAATTATTTACAACTTTAAATGGATTTATATAATTTGCTTTAACAAAGTTTGTCGATCGAGAATACTCCAGATTTTTTAAACCATGCTCATGATAAACGGGTCTAGGTTTTCCATCTAAACCAACTCTATCCCAATCCCACAATTTAAATGTAAAGATATATGCTGCTGAACTTATCTCTAAAACAAGTGTATTTCTACCACTACAATGAATCGTACCCGCAGGTATAAGTAAATGGTCATGCTTTTTAACAGGAAACGTATTAATGAACTTTTCTGCTTGAAATGATTTTGTTTTCAATGAGGCTTTTAATTCGTTTTCAAATATGTTCCTATCAACATTTTCTTTAAATCCGAGAAAAACTTGACTGTCATCTCCAGCATCCAAAATATAATAGGATTCATCTTGTGTATAAGGCATCCCAAAAACTTCTTTTATGTAATCACTTTTTGGGTGGACTTGTAAAGACAAGTGTTGACCTTCCATCGTATCAAGTAAATCAAAGCGAATTGGCAAATGATACTTAAAATGTTTAAAAACATGCTTGCCTAAAACTTCCAATGGAAATTCATAAATCAATTCTTGTGCTTGAAATTCAAATTCAATATCATGAACTTTAAATATGATTGAATTTTCTTCTGCCACGCCATCAAAAGACCAAGCATAATTTTCTTTAGATTTGTCTAATTGACAAACTTCTTTAAGCCATTGACCACCCCATACTCCTGGGTCAAAATATGGTACCATTCGAAAAGGTCTTTTAGTAAAATACCTAAGCGCTTTTTGATAATGTTGATAGTTAATCAACTTTGGATTTATAATATCATTCCAATCTATTATATAATCGATTTTATCAATAAGATGAACTCTGTTTTTATCTGCAATAACCCATTCAACAAAATAAGAACGTTTGTATTTTGTAAGTGGATCTTCATCATGATTTAGCATCATATAATTCGGCATAGCTCTTCTCATTCTTAACTGATGCTCAAAACGCTTAATAGATGCATAATATAATACATCATGTGGAAATAATGATGCCCCAAAACCAATAATGATTGTTGGATTGTGATACTTTAAATTTTCAGGAATGTTAAAAAGATCTTGAATTGACTTTGATGTCTTAAATCCAAAAACTCTATCTTCAGTAAATTCTTTTTCAAAAAAATCTTTGTATGCATCATAACCGATACTGTATTCAGATGTGTTTATAACATCATGTTTTAAATCTATGTTTTCAAATGCATGAATCAACTCTGATGTATCGACACCAGGGTATGTTTCAATCGCAATATGCTTATCGTGATGACTTAGAATATGTCTTACAATCATATCTATTCCATGTGTGATTTCAAAATTTTCATTAATTCTCACACTTGGAAATTTATCATAGTTTGGTTTAAATGTTATGTATTTCATGCGATACCCTTTTCATGATAAAAACTTAACTAATGATTTTTTCAATATCACCAACTGTAACCATATACATAAACTTATTGTAAAAAATATCGTGGTTGGGTGGATATA
This sequence comes from Bacillota bacterium, assembly GCA_027620815.1. GTDB lineage: Bacteria > Bacillota_I > Bacilli_A > Acholeplasmatales > Acholeplasmataceae > UBA8290. The sequence goes on from JAQCDH010000002.1 coordinate 43,448, forward strand.
GAAAAAAGCAAAAATTAATACAATAACTGGCGCTAACAACTGAATATTACGCCAAATATTTTGATGCATTAATATAAAGATGATCACGATGAAGGACTGATCATTTTTAATTATAAATAGTGTAATAACTCCTAATGAATAAATCGTACCAATCAAAAATTCGTATGTGATAACAATTAATAGGATGATAAGCCATGTTATATTGCGTTGAATCGCATATTGAAATGCTATGAATAATCCGAAAACATCAATAACAACCATCACTGATATCAGTACACGTTTAAAGAAATGACGTTTAAATTCGTCTATAAATGTATGAATTACATACGTTTGTTTTTTTATATTGGACAATGATGAAATAACCTTATATAACGCGAGTGTTGCACTCCCTAGGGATAATAAAATCCCTAGGAATGATGCAACAAACCATATTAACGTGACATAAATAAAATCTAAGTATGTCTTAATGCCCTCCTTGATTGTATAGGAGGATGTCACACTTTTTTCTTAGTTAATGCGATTGCTAATCCTGCAACAGCAACAACGCCTACACCAATAGCTACAAATAAAACTGTATTGTTTGTAGGTGTTTCATAACTATAGGTAAGAGTAAATGAATCTTGATCTATAAAAACAACTGCACCTGTTGTTTCATCATATTCTGAAGTAATCTCTAAAGTTTCATCACCAAGCATTGTCTTGTATGTTGCAAATTTTGTAAGGGATGCCTTATCAACAAATCCAGCTAAATCAGCTGCATCAAAAATTGAGTTGAATATACCATCAATAGCCCAATCAAAAGATGCTTCTAGAAGAACTTTAGATTCAGTAAGTGACATATACGTCATCCCTTCCTCTTCTGAAGTTGTAAATGAAGGTTTTTCAGCATCAGTAAAATCATCCCAACTTAAATTTGGTGATAAATTTACAAGTTGCTCATATTTTATTAAGAAGTCTTCAAATGAATCAAATGTCATTCTTAATGTGAAAATACGTTGATTTCCTTCTGTTTCCATTGGTAAAACTTCCATAAATGATGGTGCATTGGTCTCAAACCAATCTTGTAAAGCTTCTACTCCGCCTGTAATATGTTTATCATTAAGCACAGGTCCATTCCCTTTAGTTCCATCCGGATCATCAGGATTTATTATTGGAGTTTGGCTTAATGAATCGTCATATACAACGACAAAATAATCACGATGTCCCATACCGTTTTCATCCATTACGGTATCCACCCCTATTTCACCTGGCCAGCAGGCAGTCAATAATAATGTAAGCACAATGATGACGAATAATGTAAAATTTCTTTTCATTATTTTAATTCTCCTTTTTTTTTTATTATGTCGTTTGGAAATCCAAACGTTTATAACCTTTTTTATGTTTCTTCACCCAAATAAATGACATATTTATTGAGTTTTAATCCACCAACTGTAATCATTAAAACAATGAATAATAATACCCAAGCCATGGCACTTGCCATCCCCATATTTTGATCATTAATCATCTTATCAAATAAATAATATGCGTAATAATATGTTGAACGCGATGGTCCTCCACCTGTAACAATATATGCTAATGTAAATACCTGAAAACTACCGATAATACCGATAATAAAATTGAAAAATATAGAGGGTGTCATTAAAGGTAACGTAATATACATAGTTTTTTTTAACCACCCTGCTCCATCAATTTCTGCAGATTCATACAAACTATTTGGAATGTCCTGCATTTGAGCTAAGTAAATGATCATTGATCCTCCAACAGTCCATAAACCCATAAAAATTAATGTAATTTTTGAAGTTTCTTCTGCTTGATGCCAACGCAGAGGTTCCATATTTAAAAGATTATAAATTGGATCTAAGATTTCATTTACAAGTCCAAGCGAAGGCTGAAATAACCATAACCATAATAAAGAAAGTGCTACAATAGACACAACATTAGGTAAAAAAAACATCGTACGATATATACTCATACCTCTAATTTTATTGTTTAATAATAATGCTATTAGTACTCCTAATATAATTCCAAGAGGAACTGCTATTAAAACATGATAAGCCTTTGGTGAAAATTACGCCCAAGAAATGCAGGAAAAAG
>JAQCDH010000030.1 GCA_027620815.1 Bacillota bacterium
TAAGAATAATCATTGAAATTGATAACGATGCTGTAATGAATATGCCATAGATGACATAATCTTTTTTTGTGATGATTTGTGTCTCAGCAGGAACCTCTACAAGATAAGGTTTTTGATCTTTTTTTGTGATTTTTGCTGCGAGATAAAATCCTAAAATAATGGACATGGATGCAATCACTGCAATCATATCTCCTATTAAATGTTCAGGAATAAATCCTTTAAATGTTAATCTTACAAATGATCTAAGTACAATCACGATCATAGTATCTTTGTATCCAAGCGTAACGAGTGCTACTAAAATTGCAACTTCACTAAAATCAAGTCTCAAAAATGATGAAAATGGCCCGCTTAAAACAAACCACGGAATTTCAAATAAACCTAAAACGATTGAAATTGCTGCAAGCGCAACAATATAAACGACTCTTTTCAAGTTGAGATATGAATTCATGATTCCCTCATCATTATCGTGTTTTCTTACTTAAATTATAGCATGCATTCACTTGATTTCAACATTGAAAACGTTTTAACATGGATTGTTTTAAAAAACATTATAGGCAGTGTATAATACTTGTGTAGGAGGCATACTAATGAAAAAAACAGTTGCATTAATTATTTTAGATGGTTATGGGCTCTCTGATGAAATTACAGGGAATGCTGTAAAGCAAGCACATACACCTTTTTTAGATGAATTATTTACAAAATATCCAAATAACACGTTAAAAACAAGTGGAGAAGCTGTAGGCTTACCTGAAGGACAAATGGGAAACAGTGAAGTAGGACATTTAAATTTAGGCGCAGGTCGCGTTGTCTATCAATCACTTACTCGTATCAATAAAAGCATTAAAGATGGTGATTTTTACACGAATCAAGCTTTTTTGGATGCTTTTACACATGCGAAAAGTAATCACGGAAAAGTCCATGTCTTTGGACTTGTTAGTGATGGTGGCGTTCATTCATATCCAACTCACATCAAAGCATTATTTTCATTAAAAAAAGATCATGATGTACCGATGTATCTACATGCATTCATGGATGGTAGAGACACACCTCCTCACGCTGGAAAAAGTTATCTAAAAGATTTAATCGAGGAAGGTATCCAAGTTTCAACTGTATCGGGTCGTTACTATGCCATGGATCGTGATAATAACTGGTCTAGAATTCAAAAGTCTGTGGATGCCATGACACAATTACAAGGGGATGTTTATACAAATGCTCTAGACGGTATTCAAGCATCTTATGATGCAGGGATCACAGATGAATTTATTCTACCTTTTATCGTGGATCAAAAAGGACAAATTACAGATGGTGATGCGATTATTTTTGCAAACTTTAGACCTGATAGAGCCATCAGAATTGCGACAGCTTTTTCAAATCCAGATGGTGTCTCACATTACTTAAGTGAAGGAAAACCTCTTTTAGATACATCTTTTATACCTTCAAATTTATTTTTTGTTTCAATGATGCATTATGCTGAAACAGTAAAAGGACCGATTGCTTATCCGTTACAAACCCTTGATGATATTTATGGCGAAGTCATTGAAAAGCAACGCATGACACAAGTAAGACTTGCTGAAACAGAAAAATATCCACATGTGACATTTTTCTTTGATGGTGGCAAAGAACAAAGTTTTTCAGGCTCAACAAGACTTCTTGTTCAATCTCCTAAAGTTGCAACTTATAATTTAAAACCTGAAATGAGTGCGTTTGAAGTTAAAGACAAAGCAGTTGATGCGATATTATCTGGTCAATATGACACCATGATTTTAAACTTTGCAAATCCAGATATGGTTGGTCATACAGGTTCTTTAGAAGCAACCATAAAAGCCGTTGAAGCTGTTGATCAATGTACAAAAGAAGTCGTTGACGCACTTCAAAAAAATGGTGGCATTGCAATCGTATTAGCAGATCATGGGAATGCTGAAAAAATGATCAGTGAGGATGGCAGTGCGCATACTGCTCATACAACCAATGATGTTCCAGTTGCCATTACTTCATTTGACTATGCTTTAAATCATGGGGCACTTTGTGATGTTGCACCAACATTATTAGAATTATTACATATTGAAAAACCAGTATTAATGACTGGTGTATCCTTAATAAAAAAATGAAAACACTACATGACTATATTCAAGCATTACATCTTGGAGAGACAACATCTGTAGAAATTGTCTCTCATTTTTTACATGAAATTCAAATGAAAGATGTTTATTATAATAGTGTCGCTTCAATAAATCCAAATGCTATAGAGGAAGCGAAAAGACTCGATGCACTTCGTTTAGATGGTATCATCTTGTCTCAGTTACATGGCATGCCCATTTTAATTAAAGATAACATTGATGTTGTCGGGATGCCTAATACAGCGAATGCATTTATTCTTAAAGATTATTATCCTAAGAAAGATGCTCCGATCATTAAAACATTAAAAGATGCAGGTTGCATTATTTTAGGAAAAGCCAATTTATCTGAATGGGCCTATTTCATGAGTGACCAAAAGATGCCATCAGGATATGGCTCACTTCATGGTCAAGTCATTCACCCATTTGATTCTAAAATCGATCCCCTAGGTTCTTCTACTGGGTCTGCAGTTGCAGTTGCAGCATCCATGATTCCAATGGCGATTGGAACTGAAACGAATGGCTCCATTATTGCACCATGTTATCAAAATCAAATTGTAGGACTTCGTCCAACATTCGGACAACTTTCAAATGCAGGTATCATTCCAATTAGCCCTACACAAGACACAGCAGGTCCAATGGCAAAAACAGTGTATGATTTAAGTTTATTATATGATGTCTTAACAAATCAAAATATAACTGCTGAACTTTCTCATCATGAAAAAATCTATCGTGTTGGCATCCTTAATCTTAATTCGTTTCCGAACAAAAAAGAAGATATAGCAGTCCTAGATGCCTTTCAAAATATCTTAAAAGAACATGGACATGACGTCCTACATCTCGATCTTCCTTACACACCCGTATCCAATAGCGAAACTTTATTTTATGAATTTAAATCAAGTTTAAATCAATATTTAAAAAATGCTGAACATCGAGTCGCAACATCACTTCAAGCAATCATTGACTATAACGAAACAAATAAAGAAAGACTTTTAAGATATGGTCAAACATTATTAATTAAATCTGAAAAAACATCAGGTGACTTAAATGATCCTCATTATTTAGAATTAAGAGATCAATTACTAGAAAAAGCTTCAATTTTTGATCAATTACTCACGCAACATCATTGTGATGCACTTGTTTCTACACATTGGTTGCCGGAATCTCCAATTTTTGGTCAACCATCACTTGTTTATCCAATGACTAAAGATTATAGTAAACCTTTAAAAAGTCTTGTTTTCATTGGTAAAAAGCATGATGAAAAAACATTATTAAAACTAGGTTATATGTTAGAACTTACAAAAAAAGAAGTTAATTTATAACTTCTTTTTTTTTATCTAATATCCATGTAACAACATCATTAAGACATTTCTCTTTATCTAAATCGTTAAAAATTTCATGATAAGCAGCTGGATATATCACGAGAGATTTATCTTTTGAAGGTATTTTTTCAAACATAGTTTCACTCATCAGCTTAGGAACAATTTTATCATCTTCTCCGTGTAAAATAAGTGAGGGTAGTTGATGTTTTTGAATGTTTTTCTTAAGATATCTAACGCCTAACACCATCGTTTGCCCAATGAGTGATCCATACATCTTTTTTAAATTGAGTGGATCATTAATATAATCCTTTTCAACACTTGGAATTCGTGATAATTTTTCATCTGCAAAATTTGTCTTAACGCTATACCATCCTAATATTTTAGGTCCGATGATACGAATTGGCAGTACATCTTTAATAAATCCTGTTGTCGCAGCTGAGGATATAATACCATCCACATCTTGATGCGTCACCGCATACATATGAGTAATTAACCCGCCTAAGCTATGTCCTAAAACAAACACTTGATCTTTAGGATATGTTTTTTTAACATGATTTACAATTTGATGAACATCTTCAATGATAAGTTTATAATCTTTAAGTTTGCCTCTTTCGCCTGCACTTTGACCATGTCCTCTTAAATCAAATGTAAAACTAGAAATATCATGCTCATAAAAAAATTGCATCATCTCTTCATAACGTCCACTATGTTCAGCAATTCCATGAATGATAATGACCGTTTGATTACCTTTTAAAGCTCTTTTTTCTCTTGTGAAAAGTAAAGTTTGATTGATTAACATGAGTCACTTCCCTTATATTAAATATTTTACTCTATTTTATGAAAAAAGTCTGTATAAATAGATGCTTTAATCGATTAAAAATAGTATAATATCTAAAAGGAGTTTGACAATGAAAACCACCTCATTACATCAACATCATATTGACTTACACGCCAAGATGGTTGACTTTGGAGGATTCGATATGCCACTTTATTATTCTAATATCACACCAGAACATTTAGCAGTACGTCAGCATGTTGGAATGTTTGATGTTTCTCATATGGGTGAAATTTTAATAACAGGGTTAGATGCACTTCTTCTGGTAAACACCCTTGTCTCGAATATAATTACAGATAATACTCAAAAAGTGACCTACGCACTCCTTTGTAACAACGAAGGTAACATCATTGATGATTTACTTGTCTATGTGTTTGATACACAAAAAATATTGCTTGTTGTAAATGCGAGTAATATTGAAAAAGATTTTCAATGGATCGTTTCTCAAAAAGGTCATGAAGATGTTGAAATCAAAAATTTATCTGATACCTATAGTCAAATTGCAATACAAGGGCCACTTGCTCATGACATTTGTATAAAAATGATCGACATGTCTCAACATTCTCTTAAATTTATGGAATATGTTGTCACACCGTATTTAGATAGTTATGTCATTTTGTCTAGAACAGGTTATACTGGTGAAGACGGCTATGAAATTTACGGGAAACACAACCTTATTACATCTTTATGGGAAAAAGCAATGACATTAGGTGTAACACCATGTGGATTAGGTTGTAGAGACACCTTACGTTTTGAGGCAAGTCTCCCTTTATATGGACATGAATTATCGGATTCAATCAATCCTATAGAAGCAGGTTTAAATTTTGCTGTCAAATCTGAAAAGTTTATTGGTTCTGAAAAGATTCACCAATCTCAAGGAGCGCTCACTAAAAAACTAGTTGGTATAAAAATGTTGGAAAAAGGCATACCAAGAGCTGATTATCTTCTTTTTAAAGGTGAAAAAGAAATTGGATTTATTACAACAGGATACTTGCTTCCAACCCAAACAACTGGACTTGCACTCGCTTATGTCACCATTGATGAGGCTTATTTATTAAATGAGATAGATGTTGATATACGTGGTAAGAAATTAAAATGTCAAATCGTGAAAAAAGTATTTATGAAAAAGAACTATAAAAAAGGGGAATAATATGGGAACAAAGTGGTATTCATCATCAGATGAATGGATTTTAGTAGAAGTTGATCAAGTTTCAGTAGGCATCACACAATATGCAGCAGACCAACTTGGCGACATCGTATTTATCGATTTACCCAGTATTGGACAGCGTATTGAAAAAGAAGGTATTTTTGGTGCGGTAGAATCAGTGAAAGCCGCAGCCGATCTATATGCGCCATTATCAGGTGAAGTGACTTCTGTCAACCAAGCATTGCTCGATACACCAGAATTATTAAATCAAGATCCAGAACATACATTTATTATGACGCTTAAAATCGATCAATTAGATATTGATGGACTCATGGATGAATCGACTTATTTAGCTTCTAAAAAGTAGGTGAAATGATGCATAAATACTTTCCTCAAACAAAAAATGATCAACAAAAAATGCTTTCAGATATTGGTGCATCATCGCTTGATGATCTTTTTCAAGCGATACCTGAATCTTTAAGATATAAAGGTGATTTTGATTTACCTAAATCATTAGGTGATTTTCAACTTACCAAACTGATGCAAGAAAAACAAGCACTTAATCATCAGCTCAAAGTTTTTAGAGGGGCTGGTGCTTTTGACCATTACATTCCAACTGTTGTTAGAAGCATTACTTCTCGACAAGAGTTTTTAACCTCATATACACCTTATCAACCAGAAGTTGCACAAGGGACACTGCAATACATTTTTGAATACCAAAGCATTGTTTCTGAACTTACTGGTATGGATGTTTCAAATGCCTCGATGTATGATGGTTCAACCGCGACTGCTGAAGCGATGTATATGGCTTATGGGATTTCAGGAAAATCAAAAATATGTGTTTCTAAAACAATCAATGATCATACACTAGATGTCATCAAAACGTATGCTTATTTTAGAAACATCGAAGTAGTTGATATCGATGAAAAAGATGGCCATATTGATCTTTCTTCTATTCAAGACCATTTGACAGATAGTATGGGTATCATTGTTCAATCGCCTAATAAATATGGCATCATTGAATCTTATTCCAATTTAAGTCAACATGTTCATGATCAAAAAGGATTATTCATTATGAACCGTGAAGGTCAATCTTTAGCATTACTTAAAACACCAAAAGATGAAGGTGTTGATATTGCATGTGGTGATTTACAAGCTTTAGGAATTCCTTTATCAGCAGGTGGTCCTTATATTGGTTATCTTGCAACCAATCAAGCATTTATTAGAAAATTACCGGGACGTATTTGCGGAATGACCAAAGATGTTGACGGTAAAAGAGCGTTTGTATTAACTTTACGGGCAAGAGAACAAGATATTAGACGTGATAAAGCAAATTCAAATATTTGTAGTAACCAGTCTCTTAATGCACTCGCAGTGACTGTTTACGTATCTTCATTAGGCAAAAAGGGATTAAAAGAAGTTGCTTCTGCTTGTTTAAATGGTGCGTATCATTTTAAAAAGATGTTATTGCAAACAGGACTATTTGATGATGTTTATCCTCATCCTCATTTTAAAGAATTCACACTAAAATACAAAGGTCATCCAAATTCACTTAATCAACAATTAAAACGTCATGGGTTTTTAGGTCCCTATGTTCAAAACAATCAATTATTAACATTTGCAGTGACTGAAAAACGTACGATTGATGAAATGCAATCATTGATTGAGGTGATCCAATGAGACCATTTAATCAAGATCTTATTTTTGAAAAATCTACAGAAGATCGCCGTGCTTCTCATTTTGTTTTTGAATCTTTTGAAGAAGTTACGTTACCAAATGATCTTATCAGACATGATGACCCACTGCTTCCTGAAGTTTCAGAGTTGGAGCTCATGCGTCATTTTATCAACATGTCTACAAAAAACATGGGAATTGAAACGGGATTTTATCCATTAGGCTCATGCACAATGAAGTATAATCCTAAAATTAATGATGAACTTGCGACATTAAAAGGTTTTACAGATATACATCCCTTAAGTTCTGATGAAGATATTCAAGGTGTATTATCTATTTATGATGAAACACAAAAGATGCTTTCGACACTTACTGGTATGGATACTTTTAGTTTAAATCCATTTGCCGGTGCGCATGGTGAACAAACCGGACTCATGATTATAAAAAAATATCATGAAAAAAAGGGTAACCATCACAAAAATATCATCATTGTTCCTGACAACGCGCACGGAACAAATCCTGCTTCTGCAATCATTTGTGGATTTAAAGTTGTTGAAATTAAATCGAACTTAGATGGGACTGTCAATTTAGAAGCTTTGGATGCTGTATTGGATGACAATGTTGCAGGGCTTATGTTAACCAATCCAAATACAGCTGGAGTTTTTGAAAAAGACATTAGACTCATCGCTGATAAAGTACACGCCAAAGATGGTTTACTATATTATGATGGTGCAAACTTAAATGCACTTGTCGGTGTTGCAAGACCAGCCGATATGGGATTTGATGTCATGCATATCAACTTGCATAAAACCTTTTCAACACCACATGGTGGTGGAGGTCCAGGTTCTGGTCCAGTAGGCGTGATAAAAGAGTTAAAAAACTTTTTACCTAATCCTCAAGTTGTTTTTGAAGATCATCAATTCAAACGTATTGACAATAAAGATTCTATTGGCCGAGTTGGAGGATTTATCGGGAATACACTTGTCTATTTAAGAGCTTATGTGTATATGCGTTCTTTAGGTAAAGAAAATCTTGTTGAAATTGGACCACGTGCAGTTCTCAATGCCAACTATGTGAAAACACAATTAAAATCATACTTTAATATGCCACTTGCCTCCTATTGTATGCACGAATTTGTTTATGATGGTTTAAAAGGTGACACTGACATTAAAACATTAGACATTGCCAAACGACTTCTTGATTTTGGTATGCATGCGCCAACGATTTATTTCCCGCTCATCTACAAACAAGCAATGATGATTGAACCTACTGAAGCGGAATCCCTTCAAACATTAGATCATTTTATTCATGTAATGAAACAAATTGTTAAAGAAGCACATGAAACGCCAGAATTATTAAAAACAGCACCACATCATGGTTATGTGAAAAGGCTAGATGAAGCAACTGCAGCGAGAAACCCAATATTAAGTTATCGTCAGTTAAAAGAAAAAGCACTAATCGATTAGTGCTTTTTTTAATGGAATACCTTGTAACTGAATATTTTTTTCGTTTAACAATTTTGAAATTGGACATCTTTGATGCGTTTCTTTAACGAGTGCTTCAATTTTGTTCATGTCATTGGTTTCAATGTAAAGACGCGCTTCGTAATAAAATTGATATCCTACTGGAGGGCCTTGATCTAACTCCATGTG